>NZ_BCPP01000101.1:0-11881 GCF_016586125.1 Burkholderia sp. E168m23 | reverse complement strand
GGTCATGCGCCACGCGTAGCCGCCGCCGGTATAGCGATGGGCTTGCGCCTCCTCGGCCTCCATCGCGAAACGGGCGTAGCGGTTGCCGTCGTCGCCGTGGTCGTACAGCGACTGGTGCTCGAACCGCTCGGTCGCGTCGAGCCGCGCATGCTTGAGGTTTTGCGGGCCGGCCTCCACCAGCATCAGCGGCGACGACGGATTCTGGTGATTGAAGTCGCGGAACGTGACCTTGCCGACGCCGAAGCGCCGGCCTTCGTGCAACTGGTCGATGCCGCTGTCTTCGCTGGCCTCGGTCGCGGCGAACGGCACGGTGGCGAGCCCGTCGATCGGGCGGAACAGCAGGTTCGTGTCGCCGATCACGAGAAAGTGCTTGTCCTTCTCGTAGCGGTGCGTCCAGATGAGCCCTTCCTGCTCCATCAGCCGCGCGCAGAAGTTGTAGTAGCTCTCCTGGTACATCACGACGTACTCGAGCGGCTTCTGGCTGGTCCGGATGTCGAACGTGAAATCGGAAAACCCGTGTTCCTGGAAGATCTCGGTGAGGATGTCCTGCGCGGTCTTGTTCTGGAAGATCCGGCAGTCGGTCGAGCGCGTCAGGAACCAGAACCACGGCACGGCCGTCAGGTGGTATTGCGTGACGTTGCCGGGGTTGCCGGCGCGATCGAACGACGCGACGTAGCCGTCGAAGTAGCGGTCGTTGTCGCCGCCGCCCGCCGCCACGACGCGTTCGAGCGTCGACAGGCGCGCCTGCTGGTCGAAGCGGATCTTGACCTGCTGGCCGATCAGGTCCTCCGGGCGCAGGTCGTGGCGATGCGACAGCAGGTCGAGATGGATTTCCGGCAAGCGGTTCACGTGCTCGTCGACGACGGCCGCGCTGACCAGCAGCACATCCGGGCCGAGCGGCGTATCGAGCGTGACGTAACGATTGAGCTGGGTCAGGCGCGCGGGGTTGGCGGCGCCGTTGATCGCGTCGGCGATGGCGCCGGGCGTCTTCTCCATCAGCGAGAAACCGGTCTGTGCGAGCTGCAGCGCGCGCTGGACGGTGTCGACGTGCCCGGCCAGCCCCGCGAGCGGCCCGAGGCTGCCGGCCACACTCGACGCCACCGGGCCGGCGAGGCCGCCGAGCGCACTCAACGAGCCGAACGCACCACCACCCAATCCACTGGGAATACCCCCATTCGGAGCGAAACTCATTCTTGTTCCTTGCGTGTGATCTCAGGTTCCATCGGCCGGCTCGCCGGTCCGCAGCCACGATAATGTAGGGTAAAACCCGACCGCTTGAAAGTCTCCGGCAAACGTTTGCTTTCCGACCCTTAAAATCGGAAAAACGGACCGGCAGCCGGACGCGAGACCGCGGTCGCCCACGGCCAGGCAGCACGACGGTCGGCAATGGAAACCGTGTCACCCCGCATGTCTCGACAGGCCGCACGGCGCGGGACACGGCGGCGATCAACGGATGCTGGAGTATCCGCGTGACAATGGCGGGAAACAGCTGAGACTGACCGCGCTAGGGCCTTCCCGGGTCAGTGTTTGAACGAACATACTAGAGACGACCTCCTCGTCGGCAAGCGTGCAATCGCCATCCCGGCGCACCACCCTCATCGCGGCGAAACCACGATCGCCGCCCGCCGATTCTGCGCCCGCCCTGCCGGCGTCCTGTTATCCCCGACCGGGTCGAGCTTCCCTTTTCCGACGATCGCAATCCGCTTCGCATCCAGCCCGACGTCAACCAGCTCGACCGCAACGACTTCCGCTCGCCGCCTGGACAACTCGGCGTCGTAAGCAGCCGTCCCCTCGTCATCCGAGTACCCGTACACGCGCACTCCGTTGATCCCCGCCGACCGCAAGGTCCGCCCGATCCGTTCCACGATCCGGCGCACATCCGGCTTGAGGTTGTACCGGTCGAAATCGAACAGGATCGGCCCGGTCGACCCGAATTCGAATCCCTGTCCAGTCTCCTGGAACCCGGCCGACTTCAGCGCCGTCACCTGCGTCTGCGTCAGCCCCCGATGAAGCGGCGGCGGCGTCTGGCAGCCCACCAGCAGCATGCACAGCAGCAGCGCGCTCCCGACGCACGTCCGCCCCGTGCTCACAGGAAACGAGTGGTTCATTTTGCCTCCCCTTCCATCGCGCCCGCCCTGCAGGCGCTTCTTTTAACCGCCGCCGCGGCCTCGCCCGCGGCGCGAGTCGATCGAGCTCAAACCGGCCCTGCAACGCTCTCCGCCAACTGCCACGATCCCGGCCGCGCACGCTTGGCGCGGTACATCGCGATATCCGCCGCGCGCAGCAAGCCGCTCGCGTCCAACGCGTGATCGGGATACAGCGCAACGCCGGCACTCATCATGGTGGCCACCACGCGGCCGTCGGACAGCTCGATCGACGGTGCCATGCCGGACAAAATCTCGTCGGCGATCCGGCACACGCTGCCCGCTTCAGGCACCGCCGCCAGCATCACCGCGAATTCGTCGCCGCCCAGGCGCGCGACGAGATCGGTCTCTCGCACCCGCGTGCGCAGCCGCGATGCGATGTCGATCAACACCGCGTCCCCGGCGTCGTGACCGAAACCATCGTTGATCTCCTTGAAGCGGTCGCAGTCGAGATAGAGGACGGCGACCCGCTGCCCCGTCAACGTGGCATCGCAAAGCGCAAGCGCGAGGCGCGACTCGAACTGCACGCGGTTGGGCAACCCCGTGAGCGCATCGTGCGTCGCCTTGTGCTCGAGCGACGCGTTCTCGTCGCGCAGCGTGTTCTGCCAGTCTTCGAATTCGTCGAGCAGCGCGTTGAAGTCGTCGCCGAGCTGGTTCAGTTCCGCGATCGCCGCCGGCTCGACGCGCCGCGCGAACGCGCGCTCGCGCCGCACCGCGTGCGCGACGCCGGCCAGCGCGCGCAGCGGCGAAACGATGTCGCGCAGCAGGCGTTTCGAACTGACGTACGCGCCGAACACGCTGACGGCCAGGCAGCCGAGAATGCCGCCGACGCCGCCGAGCAGGAAGCCGAAGAACTGGTGGCCGCGGCCGCGCACGACGACGTGGCCGACGATGATGCCGTCGTGCATCACCGGGACGGTCACCGGCCCCGGCAGCGCCACGTCGGCCACCGCGCGCTCGAGCCGCGCGAGGCCGTTTCCGGCCGGCAACTGCCACGTGGCGAACAGTTGTCCCTTGCTGTCGGTGACGACCACCTGCGCGACGTCCTCGTCGCCGGCGATCATCCCGATCGCCTCGTTCGCCGCGACGCGATCGCCGAACACGAGCGCCGCCTCGACCGTATAACCGAGCGAGCGCGCCAGCAGGTTCAGGTTGTTGCCGGCATACGCGCGCAACGCGATCACGGCGACGACGATCAACGACACGGCGGCCATCGTCACCGCGACGAACGCGAGGCGCAGGTGCGCGCGCCGCAGCACGCTTTGCAGCGTCGGGCGCGGCGGGCGCGAAGCGCGAATGGGAGGCACGGCGCGTGTCATGGCGTCACCGGCCGTCGTGCGAGATTGAGAACGTTCGGATGCACGCGCACGCCGCTGCGTGCGACGGCGTCGAGATTGATGTCGAACGACACGCGGTCGCCGTCGACGTCGAGACAGAACATGCCGCCCGCCGTGCAAGACGGATCGTGTTCCGCGATCGTCAGCACCGGATGGCCGGCCAACGCGGCTCTCACCCGCGCGCGCGCGTCGTTGCTCAAGGCGCCCAGATAGACGACGTCGCACGCGATGCCGAGCGACGGATCGTCGGAGCGCACGCGTTGCACGTCGAGCACCGTCGAGCCGGCCTGCAGCGTGTCGGTCAGGCCGCCCGCATAGTCGGGCCTGCCGGTCACGCACAGATGCAGGCGCACGGGCGTGGTCGGCCAGCGCGTGAAGCTGATGATGCCGAGCACCACCTGACGCACGGCCGTGTCGTGTGACGAAAAGGCGGAACCTGTCGGGCTGGCCGGCGTGGCGGTGGTGGCAACTTGCACCGCATCGACCGCGGTCTCGTCCATCACGGCAGGCGCGCCGGCGACGACCGGTACGGCGCTCAGAACGCAAACGATTGCGGCAAACGCATGGCGGAACGTGGCGACTCGGCCCCACTGGCCGGACGCCTTTCGCGCGGCGAATGCCGCCGCACACGCTGGCGTCGATGCGACCGCAAGACTCGCAGCCGCCGCGCACACACTTGCATCCATGATGGAAACATCTGCCGCAGTCGTTCCCGGCCCCGCCTCCTGCCTGCCATGCGCGTGCAGGCACCGTATCACGCGCACGATTCCTTCCATCTTAGGTAAAAATTCGTATCCCAAACCAGTGGGATACACCCGCGAATCCTGCCGGAAAGCATGCCGAACCGGTGCTGCGGCAACCCACGGCGGTCCGGTGTCGGCGTCGGCACATTGATCTGCGGATTGAACCCCGGCTCACGGCAAACTTCATCCATCCGCCAGTCACGCATTCAAGCATCTCGCGGGCGTCAAACGGCTCGATCCGCCATGCGTGTACGCTCCACGGCCGTACGGGCCACGCGGTGGACAATGAATCGATATCGACGAGAATGTCCGCTCGTCCCGCGGCCATACGTCGGAATGCCGGATCCAGCCTGCACAACGGAGCGTCATGAAAATCGAAAACTCGGAACTCGAAGCATTCGTCGCCGTCGCGGAACTCGGCACGTTCCATCGCGCGGCGGAAAAACTGAACCTGACCCAGCCGGGGCTGTCGCGCCGCATCCAGAAACTCGAGCAGACGCTCGGCGTCGAGTTGTTCCAGCGCACCACGCGAAGCGTGACGTTGACGGGTGTCGGCCGCCAGTTCCTGCCGATGGCGCGCGAGCAGATCGCGCAGCTCGGCATGATGCTGTCGTCGATCCAGGACATCGCGCAAAAACGTTACGGCAAGGTGCGGCTCGCGTCGATCCCGACGATCGTCGCGCAGGCGCTTCCCGACGTACTGCGTCGCTACGCCGCAAAGTATCCGCACGTCGCCGTGCAGATCCTCGACGGCAATCACGACTTCGTGCTGTCGCAGGTGCGCGCGGGCATCGCCGAATTCGGCGTGAGCCTGCATCCCGGTGACGACGACGATCTCCTGTTCGAACCGCTCTTCACCGACCGTTACGTGCTCGCGGCGCACAACGACGATCCGCTGGCGCGCGCGGACGCCGTCACGCTCGGGGAGTTGCGCCAGGCGAAGCTGATCATCGGCGGTCGCGACAGCGGCAACCGCCTGCTGCTCGAAATGCTGATGGGCCAGGAAGCGGTGCGAGCCCGCTGGTTCTACGAAGTCGAGCACATCTCGTGCGTCGCGGCGCTGGTGGCGGCCGGGGTCGGCTGCGCGATCCTGCCCGAGAGCGCACTGCGTGCGTACGGCTCGCCGGCGGTGCGCGCGGTGCCGATCGCGAGCCCGACGATCGAGCGCACGGTCGGCATCGTTCGGCATCGCGGCATTTCGATGTCCAGCTTCGCGGGCGACCTCCAGGCGCTGGTGAAGGCGTCGTTCGCGTGACGCCGCGGGGCGGCACGGCGGCGCGCCGCATTGATGCCGGTTTCGCATGAATCGCGAGCCGAACGGCATTGGACACCCGAAAAATGGCTGGGGACGATGGGGGCGAACATGAACGACGGAAACGGGTAACGCCCCGAATCCGGACGGATTCAGGAGGAACCACCATGCATTTCGACGTGATCCTGCGTCGCGGCGAGTTGATCGACGGCACCGGGGCCGCACGCTTCGAAGCCGATCTCGGCGTGACCGGCACGCGCATCGCGGCGATCGGCGACCTGGGCGGTGCGACGGCCGCGCATACGGTCGATGCGAGCGGCCTCGTCGTCGCGCCGGGCTTCATCGACAGCCACACGCACGACGACGCGTTCGTGCTGACCGATCCCGACGTCGAGCCGAAGGTCGCGCAAGGCGTCACGACGGTGATCGCCGGCAACTGCGGCATCAGCCTCGCGCCGCTGCTCGCCGAAAGGGACGTGCCGCAGCCGCTCGACCTGCTGGGCGCGTGGCAGGCGTTCCGCTTCCCGTCCTTTCGCGCCTATCTCGACGCGCTCGACGCCACGCCCGCCGCCGTCAATACGGCGGCCCTGATCGGCCACTCGACGCTGCGCGTGCGGCACATGGCCGATCTCGATCGCGCGGCCAACGCGGCTGAAATCGCGGCGATGGCGGCCGACGTGCGCGAAGCGATGGCGGCCGGTGCGTTCGGCGTCTCGTCGGGCACCTTCTACCCACCCGCGGCAGCCGCGACGACGGACGAACTGATCGACGTGTGCGCACCGTTGCGCGAGACGGGCGGCGTGTTCGCGACGCACCTGCGCGACGAAACCGACGCGATCATCGCGTCGCTCGACGAAGCGTTCTCGATCGGCCGCGCGCTCGACGTGCGCGTCGTGCTGTCGCATCACAAGGTGGCCGGCAAGGCCAATCACGGCCGCTCGGTCGAAACGCTCGCGCATATCGACGCGCAACGCACGCGTCAACCGCTGTGTCTCGACTGCCATCCGTATCCGGCCACGTCGACGATGCTGCGCGCGGATCGCATCCATCAGTCGTCCCGCGTGATCCTCGCGTGGTCGAAGCCGCATCCCGAACTCGCGGGCCGCGACTTCCATGAACTGCTGCCGCTGTTCGGCGATTCGGTCGACGCCGCGATCGACGCGCTGCGCCCCGCCGGTGCGATCTACTTCGTGATGGACGAAGCGGATGTCGAGCGCATCGTTCGTCACGAACTGACGATGGTCGGCTCCGACGGCCTGCCCAACGACATGCGCCCGCACCCGCGGCTGTGGGGCACGTTCCCGCGCGTGCTCGGAGAATTCTCCCGCGAGCGCGGCCTGTTCCCGCTCGAAACCGCGGTGCGCAAAATGACGGGGCTCACCGCCGAGCAGTTCGGCATCGCCGAACGCGGGCGGCTCGCGGTCGGTCATTACGCCGATCTCGTCGTGTTCGACCCCGTCCGCGTGATCGACCGTGCGACGTTCGCGAGCCCGACGCTGCGCCCCGAAGGCATCGAGCACGTGTTCGTCAACGGGCAGGCCGTGCTCGAACATGGCCGGCACACCGGCACGCGTCCCGGCCGGGCGCTGCGCCGCGACATCTAGAACCGGCCGATCGGCGGCGCGCGCTCGCGCGGTCGCGGCAGCCGCCCCGAAGGCCACCTGCACGGAGTCACCATGACGAATCCCAACGGCGCCGCCACGCCGCGCGGCATGCAAGCCGACCCGCCCACGCACGCGCAAGCCGCCGCCCCCGGCCTCGATGCACTGTATGCACGCCTGAGCCGGCGCATCATTCCGCTGATCCTGGTCTGCTATTTCTTCGGCTATCTCGACCGCGTCAACGTCGGCTTTGCGAAGCTGCAGATGGTGACGGACCTGCACCTCACGGACGCTGCATACGGCGTGGGTGCGGGCCTGTTCTTCGTCGGCTACCTGCTGCTGCAGGTGCCGGCCGGCTGGCTCGTGCGGCGGATCGGCGTGAAGCGCTGTCTCGCCGGCTCGATGCTGACGTGGGGCATCGTGTCGGTCGCCACGCTCACGACCCGCGACACCGCGAGCTTCTACGCGCTGCGCTTCCTGCTCGGCGTGACCGAAGCGAGCTTCTTTCCGGCCGTGATCGCGTACTTCAGCGTGTGGTTTCCGTCGCACCGGCTCGCGAAGGTCATGGCGTTTCTGTTTCTCGCGATGCCGCTCGGCGTGATCGTCGGCGGCCCGCTGTCCGGCTGGATCATGGACGCCACGCACGGCGGCTTCGGGCTGCGCGGCTGGCAGTGGATGTTCCTGATCGAAGGTCTGCCGGCCATCGTGCTGGGGGTGTACCTGCTCGCCCGTGTCACGGAGCGGATCGACGATGCAACCTGGCTGACCGATACGGAAAAGCGGATGATTCACGCGGAGATGGCGCAGGAAGCGGCCGGCAAGCGCACCCGCCTCGGCGCCGCATTGCGCGAGCCGACCCTGTGGCTGCTGTTCGCGACGTCGTTCCTCTACAACATCGGCAACTACGGGCTCGTGTTCTGGATGCCGACGATGATCAAGGCGCTCGGGTCGTCGAGCAACCTCCAAATCGGCCTGGTCAGCGCGATCCCGTATCTGGTCGCGTCGGTCGCGATGGTCGCGAACGCGCAGCATTCGGTGCGGACCGGCGAGCGCCGCTGGCATACGGCGCTGCCTGTCGCGATCGGCGGCATCGCGCTGCTCGCGAGCCTCGGCATGCGCACGCATCCCGTGCTCGCGGTCGCGTGCCTGACCGTCGGCGTGGCCGGCATCATGAGCACGCTCGCGATGTTCTGGAGCCTGCCGTCGCGAATTCTCGCGGGAGAAGCGGCCGCGGGCGGCGCCGGGCTCGTCAACATCGGCGCGGCCGTCGCGGGTTTCGTCGGCCCGACGCTGATGGGCTATGCAACCGGATTGACGGGCAGCACCGAGCTCGGTGTCGCGCTGCTCGCCTTCACACTGTTCGCCGCCGCTGCGCTGATCCTGTCGATTCCGCGCCGGCTCATGGTGCGCACGTGAGCGCGGCGCCATCGATGCGCAGCGCGCTGGCGTTGGCGGCGACGGTGCGCGCCGGGCAGGTGAGCGCGATGTCGCTCGTGCAAGCCGTGCTCGCCGACATCGCCGCCCGCGACAGCGCGATCAACGCGTGCGCAGCCACCTTCGACGAGCGAGCACGGCGCGATGCGCTGCGCATCGACCGCCTCGTGCGGGCCGGACGCGACCCGGGCCCGCTGGCCGGCGTGCCGTTCCTCGTGAAGTGGAACATCGACGTGGCGGGTTATACGACGGTTGCCGGATCGCCAGCGCGCGCGGCATTGCCGCCCGCCGTCGCCGATGCGACGATCGTTGCGCGAATGTGCGCGGCCGGCGCGATCCCCATAGGGGCGACGCAGATGGATGAACTCGCGTGCGGCGCCACCGGCGTAAATCCGCACTACGGCGCGGTGCGCCTCCCGGCCGACCCGACACGCATGACAGGCGGCTCGTCGAGCGGCTCGGCCGCCGCGGTCGCCGCCGGCTACGTGCCGCTCGCGCTCGGCAGCGATACCAACGGCTCGGTCCGCGCACCGGCGGCGCTGTGCGGCGTATGGGGGTTCCGGCCCGGCGACGGACGGCTGTCGCGGGCCGGCTGCCTGCCGTATGCCGACTCGCTCGATACCGTCGGCGGGTTCGCGAACGATGTCGACGATCTTGCGGTGCTGTATGACACGCTGCGCGAAACGCATGCACCGCGCGCGCAACGGCCGCGCGATCCGGCCGCCCCGCTTCGCGTCGCCGTGCTGACCGGCGATTTCGAAACACATGCCGATGCGGATGCGCAACGCGCTGTCCGGCGTGCAGCGGCCCGTCTGCGGGCGGGCGAAACAGTAGCCGTCGCCAGCGACGAAGTCGCGCACGTGCGCGAAGCGGCGCTCGTGATCTCGAACGTGGAGCTCGCGCGCGCCCATCACGGCTTGGTCGACGCGCCGGCGGCGCTCGTCTCCGAACACCTGCGGTCGCGCCTCGCTGCCGGCCTCGCGACGTCCGACTCCGCGTATCGGCACGCGCTTGCCGACCGTGCCGCCTGGCGTACGCGCATCGCGGCGCTGTTCGCGCGCCACGACCTGCTGCTCGCGGCCGCGACGCCTTGTGCGGCGCCGCGCTTCACCGACGCGACTGTCGATATCAATGGCGTCGCGCTCGAACCCGCGAAGACGCTCGGCCTGCTGACGCAACCGATCTCGTTCGCGGGGCTGCCGGTCGTCAGCGCGCCGTGCTTCGCATCGGGCGAGCTGCCGGTCGGCGTGCAATTGATCGGTGGGCCCGGTGGCGACGCGGTGTGCTTCGACGCCGCGCGGCAGTTCTCGGCCGCGTGGGGCGACATGCTCCGTTAGCGACGCGCCCCTTGGTGCCGCGCGCCGCCGCGAGTATGCTTGCAGCTCGAACATTCTCCAACCGGGCGCGCGCCGCACCGCGGGCAAGCGCCCCGCCAACCGTCACTCACCATCGATGGATTTCGACGTCATCGTTCTCGGCGCCGGCATCGTCGGCGTCTCCGCCGCGCTGCACCTGCAGGATCGCGGCCGCAAGGTCGCCCTCGTCGATCGCGGCGCGCCCGGCGAAGGCACGAGCTTCGGCAATGCCGGGCTGATCGAGCGCTCGTCGGTCGAACCGTATCCGTTCCCGCGCAGCCCGTTCACGCTGATGCGCTATGCGCTGAACCGCTCCACCGATCTCTACTGGCACAGCGCGTCGCTGCCCGCGTTCGCGCCGTGGCTCGCACGGTTCTGGTGGGAATCGGCGCCGCCGCGTCATGCGGCGGCCTCGCGCGACATGCTGCCGCTGATCGAACGCTGCATCGTCGAACACGATGCGCTGATCGCGCGGGCCGGCGCCGGCGAACTGGTCCGCGCCAGTGGCTGGCTGGAAGCGTTCCGCACGCCGGCCGCATTCGAACGCGGCGTGGCCGAGGCCGGCCTCACCGCGCGCCGCCACGGGCTCGGCATCACGCCGCTCGATGCGGCCGCGCTGCGCGCGCACGAACCGAGCCTCGCACCGGGCTTCTGCGGCGCGCTGCACTGGCTCGACCCGAAAAGCGTCGTCGACCCGGCCGCGCTCGTCAAAGCGTATGCGCACCTGTTCGTGCAGGGCGGCGGCACGCTGCTGACCGGCGACGCCGCGAGCCTCGACGCGCTGTCGCCCGGCTGGCAGGTGAGGACCGACGACGGCCCGGCGGCCGCGCCGGCCGTCGTCGTCGCGCTCGGTCCGTGGTCCGACACGGTGTTCGGCAAGTTCGGCTACAAGATCCCGTTGCGCGAGAAGCGCGGCTACCACATGCACTACGCGCCGTCCGCGCGCGGCGTGCCGTCGGCGCCGATCGTCGATCGCGAATACGGTTATGTAATCGCGCCGATGCGGCGCGGGCTGCGGCTGACGACCGGCGTCGAGATCGCGCGGCGCGGGCTTCCGCCAACGGGCGTGCAGCTCGAACGCGCCGAACGCGTCGCGCGGCCGGTGTTCGGTTTCGGCGAGCGGCTCGATCCGCATCCGTGGCTCGGCTTCCGGCCGTGCACGCCCGACATGCGCCCGGTGATCGGCCCCGCGCCCGCGCATCGCGGGCTGTGGTTCGCGTTCGGGCACAACCATCACGGGCTGACGCTCGGCCCGGTCAGCGGCCGCCTGCTGGCCGAGATGATGACCGGCGAGGCGCCGTTCACCGACCCGGCACCGTATCGCGCGGACCGCTTCTGAGCGCGCGATGCCGGCGCCGGCACGCAGGCCCGGATGGCGCCGAAACGCGCCGTCAGCGAAAACGCAGCTGGTTTCGCCCGAGCTGCGCGACGGATGCGCAGCCCATCAGCCGCATGTCGCGTTCGATTTCCGTGCGCATCAGTTGCAACGCGCGCTCGACGCCGGGCTGCCCGGCGGCGGCGAGCGGGAACAGGTAATAACGCCCCAGCCCGACGGCCTTCGCCCCCAGCGCCAGCGCCTTCAGTACGTGCGAACCGCGCTGCACGCCGCCATCCATCATCACGTCGATCCGGTCGCCCACCGCGTCGACCACCTCGGCAAGCTGGTCGAACGCGGCGCGCGAACCGTCCAGCTGCCGCCCGCCGTGGTTCGACAACACGATGCCGGTGCAACCGATGTCCGCCGCCCTGCGGGCGTCGTCGACCGACATCACGCCTTTCAGGCAAAACTGCCCGTTCCACTCGCGCACCATCGCGGCGACGTCGTCCCATGACATCGACGGGTCGAGCATGTCCGTGAAGTAGCGGCTGATCGACATTGCGCCGCCGCCCATGTCGACGTGCCGGTCGAGCTGCGGCAAACGGAACCGCTCGTGGGTCAGATAGTTGACCGCCCAGGCCGGCTTCAACGCGAACTCGGTCAGCCCCGCGAGCGTCAGCCTGAATGGAATCGAGAA
>NZ_BCPP01000100.1:0-12109 GCF_016586125.1 Burkholderia sp. E168m23 | reverse complement strand
ACTTCTTCCATTCGGGCAACGCGCCCGTGCGCACCGGCAACGCGCATCCGAACATCACGCCGTACGACAGCTTTCCGACCGCGGGCGTCGACATCTTCCTGGCGGTCGGCAACAACGGGCAGTTCGCCGCGCTGTGCGACGTGCTCGGCACGCGCGACTGGCTCGACGATCCGCGTTTCGCGGACAACCGCGCGCGCAGCCAGCACCGCGCCGCGCTGCGCACGCTGCTCGAAACGGCGCTGGCCGCGCACGACGGCGCGACGCTCGCCGAACGACTGATGCGCCGCGGCGTGCCGTGCGCGCCCGTGCTCGGGCTCGATGCGGCGCTCGACCACCCGCATGTCGCGCATCGGCGGATGAAGGTCGAGCTGGGCCGGCATCGCGGCATCGCGTCGCCGATCAAGCTCGGCCGCACGCCGGCTACGTACCGGCGTCCACCGCCCGCGCTGAACGAACATGCGGCGCAGGTGTTCGCGGACGACAACGACGACAACGACAACCGCCGGACCTGACCGGCTTCGCGGCCGCCGACCGTGCCGCATTGCGGCGCCCGGCCACCCGCCGCGCACACCATCATTCGGACATCACGCCGGCCCGCGCATCGACACGCCCGTCGATGCGCACCGGCTGAAGAGGAGACGCATCATGCTCGCATGGATCGGCGCGGTCGCCATCGTCGCGCTGTTCGGCCTGATCATCACGAAGCGGTTGTCGCCGCTCGTCGCGCTGATCGTCGTGCCGGTGGCCGCGTCGCTCGCGGCCGGTTTCGGGCTTCAGACCGGCAAGTTCGTCGTGCACGGCGTACAGAACATCGGCCCGATCGCCGGGATGTTCGTTTTTGCGATTCTATTTTTCGGAATCCTCACCGACGCGGGGATGCTCGACCCGATCATCGCCGGCGTGCTGCGCGTGATCGGCTGCCATCCGCCGCGCATCGTGATGGGCTCGGCACTGCTCGCGCTGCTGATCCATCTCGACGGCTCGGGCGCCGTCACGTTTCTCGTCACGCTGCCCGCGATGATGCCGCTCTATACGCGACTCGGGATGGATCGCCGCATTCTCGCGTGCGTCGCGTCGATGGCGGCCGGCGTCAACTTCCTGCCATGGGTCGGGCCGATGCTGCGCGCGTCGGCCGCGCTGCACATTCCCGGCTCGGCGATTTTCACGCCGATGATTCCGGTGCAGATCGTCGGGCTCGCGTTCGTGTTCGGCACCGCGTACGTGCTCGGCGTGCGCGAGGCGAAACGGCTCGGGCTCGACCGCGCCGGCGCGGCCTCGCTCGCGATCGCGCCGCGCGAGCTGACCGACGCCGAACGCGCGTTGCGCCGGCCGGGACGCTTCGGGATCAACGTCGCGCTCACGCTCGTCGTGCTCGTCACGCTGGTGTCCGGCATCGTCGACCCGATGGTGATGTTCATGCTCGGCACGGTCGCCGCGCTCGTGATCAATTACCCGGACGTGCAGGCGCAGCGCGAACGGATCGACGCGCATGCTAAGGCCGCGCTGATGATGGCGAGCGTGCTGCTCGCGGCCGGCGCGTTCACCGGCATCATGTCCGGCACCGGGATGCTGAAGGCGATGGCCGAGGTCGTCGTCGCGCACGTGCCCGTCGAGCATGCGCGCCACATGCCGTTCGTGCTCGGGCTGCTGTCGATGCCGCTCAGCCTGCTGTTCGATCCCGATTCGTTCTACTTCGGCGTGCTGCCGGTGCTCGCGGAGAGCGGCAAGCTGCTCGGCGTGCCGCCGATCCAGATGGCGCAGGCCGCGCTGCTCGGCCAGATGACGACCGGTTTTCCGGTCAGCCCGCTCACGCCCGCGACGTTCCTGATCGTCGGGCTGACCGGCGTCGAGCTCGCCGAGCACCAGAAATTCACGATTCCGTTCCTGTTCGCCGCCACCGTGCTGATGGTCTTCGCCGCGGTCGCGACGGGCGTGTTTCCATTGTGAGCGGCGCGGCCGCTCACGTTTTTTCGGGAGAGCAGTCCATGCAGTTCGACCTGACCGACGACCAGCGCGCGATCGAAAGCGCGATCGAGAAAATCTGCGAGCGCTTCGGCGACGACTACTGGCTCGAACGCGATCGCGCCGGCGGATTTCCGGCCGACTTCCACGCGGCGCTCGCCGAGGCCGGCTGGCTCGGCATCGCGATGGACCCGGCCTACGGCGGAGCCGGGCTCGGGATGACCGAGGCGGCGCTGATGATGCGCACGATCAGCGCGTCGGGCGCCGGCTTGTCCGGCGCGTCGGCCGTCCACATGAACATCTTCGGGCTGAACCCGGTGCAGGTGTTCGGCAACGATGCGCAGAAGGCGCGCTTCCTGCCGCCGCTGATCGCCGGGCGCGACAAGGCGTGCTTCGCGGTGACGGAACCCGACGCCGGGCTCGACACCACGCACCTGAGCACGCAGGCGCGCCGCGACGGCGATTACTACGTGCTGAGCGGGCGCAAGATCTGGATCTCGACCGCGCAGGTGGCGAACAAGATGCTGATCATCGCGCGCACGACGCCGCTCGACCAGGTCGCGAAGCCGACCGACGGGCTGAGCCTGTTCTATACCGACCTCGACCGTTCACGCGTCGAGGTGCGCGAGATCGAGAAGATGGGCCGCAAGGCGGTCGATTCGAACATGCTCTTCATCGACAACCTGCGCGTGTCGCGCGACGACCTGATCGGCAACGAAGGCGACGGCTTCCGCTATCTGCTGCACGGGCTGAACCCCGAACGCATCCTGATCGCCGCGGAGGCGATCGGGCTCGGTCAGGCCGCGCTGCGCCGCGCGACACAGTATGCGTGCGAGCGCGTGGTGTTCGGCCGGCCGATCGGGCAGAACCAGTCGATCCAGCATCCGCTCGCGCAGGCGTGGATGCAGCTCGAGGCCGCATGGCTGATGGTGATGAAGGCCGCGACGCGCTACGACGCGGGTCAATCGTGCGGCGCGGAGGCAAACGCGGCGAAATACCTCGGCGCGGAAGCCGCGTTCCAGGCCTGCCAGACGGCGATCGCGACGCACGGCGGGATGGGGTACGCGAAGGAATATCATGTCGAGCGCTATCTGCGCGAGTGTATGATTCCGAAGCTCGCGCCCGTGAGTCCGCAACTGATCCTGTGCTACATCGCGGAGAAGGTGCTCGGGCTGCCGAAGTCGTACTGACCGTAGCGACCCGGCGGCCCGCCCGGCGCGCGGTTTCCCGTTCCGAATCAAGCGCTCGTCATGGACGTCAAACTCGTTGCCCGCACGCTCGACCTGTTCGAGCTGTTCGCCGCCGAACGGCGGCCGCTGCCGCTCACCGAACTCGCGCGCCTGCTCAACGTGCCGGCGTCGAGTTGCCTCGCGATGGCGCGCACGCTCGTGAGCCGCGGCTACCTGTACGAAGTGCGCAAGCGCGGCGGCTACTACCCGACGCGGCGCCTGCAGACGGTCGCCGCCGCGATCGACGCGACCGATCCGGTCGTCGACATCGTGCATCCGCACCTCGTCGCGCTGCGCGACGCGAGCCGCGAAACCGCCGTGCTCGGCAAGATCCAGGGTGTGTCGGTCACGTATCTCGACGTCGTCGAATCGGAGCAGGCGATCCGCTATACGCGCCAGCCGGGCGAGCTGCGCCCGCTGCACGCGAACTCGATCGGCAAGGCGATCTTCGCGGAACTCGCGAGCGAGACGCAGCAGGCGCTCGGCGCGCAACTGCCGTTCGAACGCTTCACCGATGCGACGGTGGCCGACCTGGCGGCGCTCGTCGCGCAGACCGCGCGGTTTCGCGAACTCGGCTGGGCCGAGAACTTCGGCGAGAGCGCGCCCGAGCTGTCGGCGCTCGCGGTGGCGCTGACGCTCGACGGCGACTGGTACGGGCTGTCGGTCGTCGGGCCGACCGAGCGGATTCGCCAGCATCGCGACAAGCATGCGGCGCTGCTCGTCGACGCGAAGGCACGGCTGCTGGCCGAGCACGCGCGCGGGTAGGGCAGCGGCGCGCGCCGGCATCCGCAGCGGGCCGTTCCGGCGTTCGGTCCTGCCACGCCGGAACGGCCCGCCGTACGTCACGCGCGAGCGCGTCGCAACGTCACGACTTCACCCACACGCCGCCCGCGCTCGGGTTGTCGCCCTGCGTCCACCATTTCGCGCAATACTTCGCGCCCTGGTACGTCACGCACGTGCCGCCCTGGTAGGCGGTCGTCGACGACCACGCGGGCGTGCCGCCGCCGATCGGCTTCCACACGGCCGCCTGGCCGGGCACGTCGCCCTGCGTCCACCACTGCGCCTGATACGTCGTGCCCTGGTAGGTGACCGTCGCGCCGGCCGTATAGACCTGGCCGGCCGCCCACGGTGCGCCCGGCTGCGGCGTACCGCCGTCCGAGCCGCCGCCGTAGTTCGGGTCCTGCGTGACGCCCGCGCCCCACTTGCCGTCGAGCTTCTTGAAGATCGCCGCGAACGCGTACGGCTGCTGCGCGACGCCCGAGCAGGTCGGCGACGCATACGTGCCGCCGGACGGGCACGCTTGATCGCGGCCGACCGACCAGTTGCCGAAGAACCCGTAGCCGTTCGCGATTGCCGCGTTCAGCACGGTCTGCGCATTCGCGAGCGTGAACGTTTCGCCTTGCACGTCGTTCACGCCGATCATCGGCGTGACGCCGACCATCTGCCACAGCTGCGCGTTGGTCTTCGGCTGGCCGGCCGACTTGAACGCCGTGTCCAGCTGCGAGTAGAGCGCCTGCGCAGCGCTGATCGCGGCGGCGCCCATGTCGATGTTCGCGGGGCCGTAGTCCATCGCCATCACGTTGACCGCATCGAACGTGGTCTTGTTCGCGATGGCCGCGTTGACGACGTTCACGCCGTCCTGCGTGAGCCCGGTCGGCATCGTCGGCAGCGTCAGCGTCACGTGCAGCAGCTTGCCCTTCGCCGCGTAGTCGGCCTGCAGTTGCGCGACCGCCTGGAAGTTGCGCGCGACCGCCGCCGTGTCCTGCTGCGACGCGCCCTCGATGTCGAAGTCGATATGCGTGAGGCCGTACGTGTCGATCACCGTCTGGTACGCGCTCTTCAGCGCGGGAACCGTCGAGCACGCCTGCATCAGCGGCGTGCCGTTCGCGCCGCCGAACGACACGGCGACTTCGCCGCCTTTCGCGCGGTAGCTCGCGATCGACGTCGACAGCGCGGTCAGCAGCCCGCCGCTCGCGCCGTTGCCGATCGGCTGCACGCCGCCCCACGACGGCACGCAGCCGTTGCCCGCGACCACGAACGCGAGCGTGAACTGCTGGATGCCCTGGCGCACGCCGATCTGGTCGACCAACGGTGTCGGATAGAGCGTCACGTCGACAAAGGGTGCATACACGCCGGCACCGTGCGACACGCTCGCCATCGCGAGCAGACAACCCGCGGCAAACGCTCGCGGAACGAAACGCGGCAACACATTGTTGTTCATTCTGTGTTCTCCAAGTGGAAGAGGGATACGCTGGCCTGCGTATCGCCGCCGATGGGCAGGCACCTGTCCCGTCGGCGGCGTGCCTATCTTGGAGTATTCACGTCGAATAGGGAATTTAGGGATACTTCTTTTTGTTATTCGATTCCCGATACGTAACGATCTTGCCGATTCGGTCGCGTTGCGAAACGCGGAGCGGGCACTTTTTCCGGTTGCTCGCGCCATGGCGCGCGGATGGACCGGTTCCAGCGAGCCGGTGATACACCGGCATGCCGATTGACGGCTCGCGCGCATCGCGCATTCACGTGAGCACCGCCGGATTCGATACGCGCGCCGCGGCGTTCAGCGATACCAGCGCGGCGTATAGATCCATTCGCGTGCGTTGCCGATCGAGAAGCGCCGCGTCGTCGACGAGCCGACGATCACCATCGTGCGCATGTCGACCTGCTCGCCGCGCAGCGCGCCGAGGGTCGTTGTCGAAAGCGTCGCGCCTGGCCGGCCGATGTCGCGGCCGAGCACGACCACCGTATCGGCCGCGCGATGCGCACGCACGATGTCGAGCGCACGGTCGAGCTGCCACGGCCGCGCGCGCGAAATCGGGTTGTAGAACGCCATCACGAGATCGGCTTGCGCCGCGTGTTGCAGGCGCGTCTCGATCACGTCCCACGGCTTCAGGTTGTCCGACAGCGAGATCGCGCAGAAATCGTGACCGAGCGGTGCGCCGGCCTGCGCGGCCGTGGCGAGCGACGCCGAGATGCCGGGCTCCACGCGCAGGTCGACCGCGGCCCATTGCGGGTCGCGCGCTTCGTCGAGCGCTTCGAGCACGGCCGCGGCCATCGCGAAGACGCCTGGGTCGCCCGACGATACGACCGCGACGCGCCGGCCCTCGGCCGCCAGTTCGAACGCATGGCGCGCGCGCTGCATTTCCTCGCGATTGTCGGTGCCGTGCACGCGCTGGTCCGCCCGAAACGGGCCGGCCATGTTCACGTAAGTCGTATAACCGAGGATGTCGGTCGCATCCGCGAGCGCCGCGCGCGCGGCCGGCGTGAGCCATGCGGCACCGCCCGGGCCGAGACCGAGCACCGTCAGGCGGCCGCGCGCGCGGCCGAGCGTGGCGGGGTCGACCGGCTGCGACGCGACCGCGCAAGCGAGACCGTTAGATTCTTCACGCAGCGTGTGGGTGACGCGCAATGCGCGGCCGAGCAGCGTGCTGGCGTCGGCAGGCGCGTCGGGATCGCCATCGACGAAACGCAGCGGCACGTCGAGCGTGCTCGCCGCTTCTTCCAATGCGGGTTCGCCGATCGCCGACGCCGGCGCGACGATGGCCGCGAGCGCCAGCCGTGCGAGGCCCTGTGCGTCGAGCATGGCTTCGATGCGCGTGGCAAGCGCTTCGCCTGCATGCACGGCATCCGCGGCAACACCGACCACCACGCTGCGCGGATGAATCACGAGCTCGTCGCGCGCGCCGCGCCACGCATCGGGCGTCACGCGAATCGCGTGCGCAGCCGCGGCATCACGGGGCAGCGCGACGTCGTCGAGCCACGGCGCCGCGCCGTCGACGCGCGTCGACGCGCCCGCGAGCAGGTCGGACACGAAGCGCTTGCCCTGCGCGAGATCGGCGAGCGCATAGCCTTCCGGCGGATTGAGCACGCACGCGCCGAAGCGCAGTTCGCCGCTCGTCGTGATCGCTGGCGCGACGCCGACGCATTCTGCGATTTCGCGCGCGATCACGTTGACGCCGGTCAGCCCGCCGAGCAGCGGCACGACGGCCGAGCCGTCCTCCGCGACCGCGAGCACCGGCGGCTCGACGCCCTTGTCGGCGAGCGCGGGCGCGAGGCAGCGGATCACGATGCCGGCCGCGCACAGCGCGACGATCGGCAGGCCGCGCGCATAGAGTTCGCGCAGGTGCGCGCCGAGTTCGTCGAACGGCACGTCGGCGTCGACACGGGACACGAGACCGTGCACCCGGGCGCCCGGATAACGCGCCTGGATGCGCCGCGCGGTATCGAGCGCGCCCGCGCCGAGAATCACGATCGCGGGCGGGGTCGTCATCCTTGCCATTTTCCCCCCGGCACGACGAGCAGCGAGAAATACGGCGACGCCATCGGATCGACCTCGTCGAGCGGAACGATGCGCTGGTTCGCCATCGTCGCGCGCTCGACGTACCGCGCGCGCTTCGCGAGCCCGAGTTCGTCGAGTACGCGCCGCACCTTGTCGAAATTGCGGCCGAGCTTCATCACGACGGCCGCGTCGGCCCGCGCGAGCCGCTCGCGCAGTTCATGCTCGGGCAGCACGCCCGACAGCACCGACAGGCTCTGGTTGCGATAGACGAGCGGCTGGCCGAGCACGGCCGTGCCGCCGAGCATCGCGCATACGCCCGGGATCACCTCGGTGTCGTAACGCGGCGCGAGGCGATCGTGCAGGTACATGTACGAGCCGTAGAAGAACGGATCGCCTTCGCAGATCACCGCGACGTCGCGGCCCGCATCGAGGTGCGCCGCGACGATCTCGGCCGCGGTGTCGTAGAAATCGGCGATCACCGTCTCGTAGCAGAGCGGCGGCGGCAGCGCCTCCGTCGTCACCGGGTAGACCAGCGGCAGTTGCGTCTGCCCGTCGAGCAGGTGCGCTTCGACGATGCCGTACGCGTTGCCTTTCTTGCCCTTCGCGACGAAATACGCGACCACCGGCGCCGCCTGCAGCACGCGCAGCGCCTTGATCGTCATCAGCTCGGGATCGCCGGGGCCGACGCCGACCCCGAACAGCCGTCCGCGTGCGGTCGTCATTCGACCTCCGTCGCAAGCGCATTGACCGCGGCGGCGGCCATCGCACTGCCGCCGCGCCGGCCGAGCAGCGCGACGTACGGCACGCCGCGGCTGTCGGCGTCGAGCATCGCCTTCGATTCGGCCGCGCCGATGAAGCCGACCGGGAAACCGAGGATCAGCGCGGGCCGCGGCGCGCCGGCGTCGATCATGTCGAGCAGGTGGAACAGCGCGGTCGGCGCATTGCCGATCACGACGACGCTGCCCGCGAGATGCGGGCGCCACAGTTCGAGCGCGGCGGCCGAACGCGTATTGCCGAGGTCGCGCGCGAGGTCGGGCACCTCCGGCTCGCCGAGCGTGCAGATCACGCGGTTGGCCGCCGGCAGCCGCGCACGCGTGATGCCTTCGGCGACCATCCTCGCATCGCACAGGATCGGCGCGCCGGCCGCGAGCGCCGTGCGGCCGGCCGTGCCGGCGCCGGCCGAGAAGCGCAGGTCGTACACGACGTCGACCATCCCGCACGCGTGGATCACGCGCACCGCGAGTTTCTCGAGATCGGGCGGAACCTGCGACAGGTCGGCCTCGGCGCGGATCGTCGCGAACGACTGGCGGTAGATTTCCTGCCCGTCGCGAATGTAGTCAAGCATCGGTGGTGTCCTGGCTGTGCCGCGCGTCCATGAGTCGGACCGCGGCCTGGTCAATCGTCAGATGGCGCGCGAGCGGGGCGCCGAGGCCCGCGGCCGCGTCGCGCCGGTAAAGGTCGTAGTGCGCGGGCGCCACCGCGACGAGCGTATGCGCGGCGGGATGTGGCAGCGCGCAGTGGCGCTCGCAACCGGTCAGGTGCACGTCGAGCGGATGGCCGACGCGCGCGGCGAGCGCGAGCGCATCGTGTTTCGTATCGGCGCGCGCTTTCGCGCAGCCGGCGCTGCCGGTGCAGGCGACGAGTGTCGCGAGCGGGTCGGACGCCGCGCACACGAGGCCGAGCGACGCGAGTGCTGCGCGCATCGCCGCCGTGCGTTCGTTCGGCACGCCGTGCATGAACACGCCTTGCCACGGCGTCATCGACAGCGTGCCGTCGCCGTCGGCCTCGGCCAGCGCGGCAAGCCGCTCCAGTTGCGCCGCGTCGAGCCGCCCGAGCGCGAATTGCGCGCCGACGCTGCAGCGCGCCGCGTCGCGCGACGGAGCCGCGCTGAAACGCAACGCGGGAGCGGTACGCGTGCGCCGCCAGTCGGCAAGCGCCGGATCGGCCGCGAGCGGGAAGGGCAGGTAGTGCGCGGCGCGCGCGAGCAGCGTGCGTTCGTCGCACGTCGCCAGCAACGCGCGCATCCGCGTGACGTCGGCCGGCGCGAGATCGAGGAACGCGAGCAACAGCGCGCGCACCAGTGCGGCGCCCTGTTCCGGCGACACGTCGACCGCAGCGGGCCGGTCGCCGCACGCAACCGGCGGACAGCCGGCCAGCCCCGCCGCGAGACGTACCGCGCCGTCGGCGCGGCGCCATGCGGCCAGCCAGATGTCGTGCGGATGATCGAGCGCCACGACCGCTTCGCCGCCGTCGAGCTGGATCGAGAATTTCGGCGACAGTTCACCGCGGCGCGGCTCGCTCGCCAGCATGTCGAGCAGCGGCGCGGCGAGCGCGTGGCTATCGACGAGCGCGGCGGGGTCGTGCCCGGCAAGCGGGCTCAGCAGCACGTTGCGGACGTCGTCGCTTGTCGCGAGCGCGGCCGTATCGTCGGTGACGTTGCCGGCGCTTGTGCGCGGGCCGAGCCCCGCGTCGAGCAACGCGTGCGCGAGCGCATCGGCCGCGCCGTCGCGAATGCCGCGCAACTGCAGATTCGCGCGATTGGTCGCATCGATCGCGCCGGACCCGTACAGGCGCGCGGCGGCGGCGATCGCGCGTGCCTGATGTGCATCGAGCCGGCCGCCCGGCAGCTTGATCCGGCACAGCCCCCCGTCGGCGGCCGCGACCACGCGCACGAGCCCCGGGCAGGCCGACGGGCGTACGACGGGCGACGCAGGAATCGAAGCGGGGGCGGAATTCAACGGGATACCGGGACAGTGTGTGGCGCCGCGGCCAACGCATCGGTACACCCCGCCCGACGCCGACTGGCACGCACGCACTTTCTGGCCGGCAGGTCTCCTGGCTGACAGGTCGGCGCCGGCTCCCGGCCTTCCCGGTGAAACCAGTGGCATGAGGGGGAGCTCGGCTCGCTGTCTACAGTTGCGGGGGCAGCCACAGCGGCGCGCGGGGCGCCCTGTGTTCCCTCTTCGGCCCCGAAGGGCACCGGCGAACGAACGGCCGTAGGATACCCGATTTCGGCCGCGATTCGCGAGCGGTCGGCCGTTCGCGGCGGGTGAAACGGGCAACGGTCGGACAACGATCGGGCGCGGGCGGGCCGGCAGATGAAACGCCGGGTGGAACACGGTACCATGCCGTTTTTCGCAATGCGGACGGCTGCACCGGCGCTTTCACGGCCGCGCGGCGACACGATGGAATCGAACGATGGGGAAGGGTGCATGACGGCGTGGCTGACGGTAGTGGGCATCGGCGACGACGGTTACGCGGGGCTCGGACGCCACGCGCGGCGCGCGCTGCTCGACGCGACGCACGTGGTCGGCGCGACACGGCATCTCGACATGCTGCCCGCGCGGTTGCGGGCGACGCGCGAAGCATGGCCGTCGCCGTTCGACCTGTCGGGGCTGCTCGCCCGCCGCGGCGCGCCCGTGTGCGTGCTCGCGAGCGGCGACCCGATGCTGTTCGGCGTCGGCGCGACGCTCGCCCGCCAGCTTTCTCCCGACGAATGGCGCGTGCTGCCCGCGCCGTCGTCGCTGTCGCTCGCCGCGGCGCGTCTCGGCTGGGCGCTGCAGGACGTCGGCGCGGTCTCGCTCGTCGGGCGTCCGCTCGCGACGCTGGCCCGCCATCTGCTGCCGGGCCGGCGCCTGTTCGTGCTGAGCGCCAACGGCCGCACGCCGGCCGCGGTCGCGGCCGAACTCGCCGCCCGCGGCTTCGGGCCGACGCGCGTCAGCGTGTTCGAACACCTCGGCGGCCCGCTCGAGCGACGGATCGATGGCCTCGCGCAAGACTGGCACGTCGACGAAACCGCCGCGCTCAACCTCGTCGCGCTCGATTGCCGGGCGGGCCCCGACGCGCCGCGCCGCGCGCTCACGCCCGGCCTGCCCGACGATGCGTACCGCCACGACGGCCAGCTCACCAAGCGCGACCTGCGTGCGATGACGCTCGGGCGTCTCGCGCCCGCGCCAGGCGAACTGCTGTGGGACGTCGGCGCCGGCAGCGGCTCGATCGGCATCGAATGGATGCGCGCGCATCCATCCTGCCAGGCGATCGCGATCGAAGCGCATGCGGAGCGGCAACGCTTCATCGAACACAACCGCGATACGCTCGGTGTGCCGGGCCTGCAACTCGTCGCGGGCCGTGCGCCCGATGCGCTCGCGGGGCTCGCCGCGCCTGACGCGATCTTCATCGGCGGCGGCGCGACGGCGCCCGGCGTGCTCGACGCGTGCTGGGCGTCGTTGAAACCCGGCGGCCGGCTGGTCGCCAACGCGGTCACGCTGCAGGGCGAGATGGCGCTCGCCGCGTGGCGCGACGCGCATGGCGGCACGCTCACGCGCGTGTCGTTCGCGCATGCCGAACCGCTCGGCCGCTTCGACACGTGGCGGCAGCCGTTGCCGGTCACGCTGTACGACGTGCGCAAGTCCGACACGGCAGACGCGACCGACACGGCCGGCTCGTCGAATCCGTCGAACGCAACGGACGCGTGATGCGCGACGAAACCCCCGAACAACCCGCGCCGCTGCGCTTCGGCTACACGACAGGCAGCTGCGCGACCGCGACTTCGCTTGCGGCCGCGCGGCTGCTGCTCGCGGGTCAGGCGGACGACGCGGTCGAGATCGTGCTGCCGAAGGGGCAGCGCGTGATGATGCGG
>NZ_BCPP01000099.1:0-12130 GCF_016586125.1 Burkholderia sp. E168m23 | reverse complement strand
GTAGCGCGCCGGAATGTCCCAGCGGAAGCGGGAGAGGAGGTGATCGTAGCGGTCGGCGGCGGGCAGCATCGCGAGGTCTCCTGGTGTCGAGCGTGGCGTCGGGTGAACGGCTTACATCAGGATTTCATGCAGACGAATCCACAATGGTGTTTGCTGATAGGGAATGTTCGGACTCGTCCAATAGGCGAGGCTCAGTGCACGATTCCACAATGACGCATAAGATCAAGACAAAACAGTGGTGTGACCATGGATTTGCTTCTGATAGCTGCGGGGTTCAGCCTGATCGGAATCGGGGTGCTGGTGGCGTTTGCTCGTCACGTCGATCCGTTGTCCGGCCGTTTCACCGGACGTCTGCGCAAGCGCTGACTTGATGTGTTCCGTTTTCGCCGCGACGGCACGCGATGCGCGCCGGCATCGCGTGTCGTCTGTCGTGCGCTCAGCGCGCCGGCAGGTAGCGTGACGGATCGATCGAGCGGCCGCCATAGCGCAGCTCGAAATGCAGTGCGACACGATCGCTGTCGCTGTTGCCCATCTCCGCGATCGATTGCCCTTGCGTGACCGACTGGCCTTCCTTCACCAGCAGCGCGCGGTTGTGCGCGTAGGCCGTCAGGTAATCGGCGTTGTGCTTCAGGATGATCAGGTTGCCGTAGCCGCGCAGCCCGTTACCGGCATAGACCACGACACCCGGCGCGGCCGCGACCACCGGCGTGCCCGGCGAATTCGCGATGTCGATGCCCTTCGATTTCGAGCCGTCGAACGTGCGCACCACGTTGCCGGCCGCCGGCCAGATCAGCGCAATGCTCGTGGCCGGCTTCACGGCCGATTCGACCGGGGCGGAAGGCGCCGGGCGGGCACGGCCCGCGCTGCCGGTGCCGGTGGTCGACGGCGTCGATGCGGCGGTCGTGCCGGGCGGCGGCGCGACGCGCAGCACCTGGCCGACTTCGATCGCATCGGGGTTCGTCATCTGGTTCCAGCGCACGATGCTCTGTACCGACGTGCGGTTGTCGCGCGCAATCTTGTAGAGCGTGTCGCCACGCTCGACGCGATAGAACCCGGGGCCGACGGGCGCGGAGCCGCACGCGACGAGCAGCGCGGCGCAGGCGGCTGCGAAGAGTCGCTTCGTTGTTGTTCCGAACATTGAACCTCGCAAGACCCTGCCACGCGTGACGCGGCAGGCAACACAAAACGTCCGATTTTAACGGGTTCGACTCGCGCACCGCAGTTTCGGGCGCTACCAAGGCCGCCGGGCGCCGGTTCCGTGCGTGTCGAATCAGCCGGCGAGCGGGATCACGCGGATTCGCAGCGTGGCCGTTTCGGTCGCGCCCGGCGCGAGCATGCGCAGGCCGAGGCCGTTGTGGATCGCATCGGGCAGGCCGAGCCACGGCTCGACGCAATAGAAGTCCGAATCCGGCTTTTCGGTCCAGGTGGTGACCGCGTACCACGGGATCGAGCCCGGCACGTCCAGCGCGATCTCGATCGTGCGGCGGCGGCCCGGCATCACGATGCGCACTGGCGTGGACGGCGTACCGTCGAGGCAGTGGAAGCGGTCGAGGATGTCCGGATCGTCGAGGCGGTAGCGGGCTTCACCCGGTTCGGGCGGGCTGATCGAGCCGTCCGCGCGCTGGTGGCAACGGCGGGTCGGCGGCAACTCGAGGAGGGTGTCGGCCCGCTCGCCGTGCGGCAGCGCGAAGTAGAAATGGTGGCCGGCGTAGTAGGGCAGCGGCGTGTCGCCACGATTGGTCGTCGTCAGCGCGACGTCGAGCGTATGCGCGTCGGCCAGCCGGTACGTGGTTTCGAACCGGAAATCAAACGGGTAGCTCGCGCGCAGCGCGTCGTTCGCGTCGAGCGTCATCGACAGCGCGGCGCCGTCGGCCGACGGCTGCGCGTCGAACGGCAGATCGCGCGCGAAGCCGTGCATCGGCAGGTCGCGGACCACGCCGGCGGCGTCGCGCCAGCGGCCGATCTCGCCGTCGACGCGGTGGCGGCCGAGGAACGGGAACAGCAGCGGATTGCCGCCGCGCACGCGGGCGAGGTTGCTCCAGTCGGCGGTTTCCGGCCAGAAGATCACCGGTTCGCCATCGACGTGCCAGGACAGCAGGCGGCCGCCGAATTGCGGGGCGACCCGGATGAGCGACGGGCCGGCGTGAAGTTCGTGAATGTCGTGTTGCTGGAAGATCGGCATGGCGAATCGGGTTGGGCGAGTGACGGGAGCAACGGGCGTTCCATTATCGGGCCGCGGCCGGTCGGGGAAAACCCTTCTCGGGAAATTGCGAGTTTTTAACATTGTCGACGGTCGGGATAATGTCTCTAAACCGGTGATGTTGCCGGGTCATGACACTTCGTGGAGGGGGCCATGGATCTGGCAATGGCAATGGGAATCGCACTGTTCGGCATGTTTACCGGCAGCACGGTATTATTTTTCTATCAGCTCGGCCGCTGACGGCAATTTCTGCCGAAGTCGACAGGCCCGCCATGCAAATGGCGGGCTTTTTGCTTTCTGGGCGCTTACAAATTGCAAGCGTTTGTGTGCAGCGCCGCAATATCCTGCCAAATGCCTTGGCGCAGTAATCCGGGCTCGGCATAATCGGGGCGCGTTTTTCAGGACGCGCATCGCGTCGTCCGCCTTCCTTCCCGCTTAATCTTCACTAAAAGGACCGACGCGTGAGCCTCTGGTTTCTGGTATTCCTGAGCGTCCTGCAGGGCGTCACCGAACTCTTCCCCGTCAGCAGCCTTGGCCATACGCTGCTCGTGCCGGCGCTGTTCGGCATGCACATCGACAAGCACGCGCCGCAACTGCTGCCGTTCCTCGTCGCACTCCACCTCGGCACCGCGCTGGCGCTACTGTGGTACTTCCGCGCGCGCTGGATCGCGCTGATCGGCGGTTTCTTCGCGCAGCTCGGCGGCCGCAAGAACGACGACGGCCACCTGATGTGGGCGCTGATCATCGGCACGATCCCGACCGGCATCGTCGGGCTGCTGCTGGAAAAGCGCATCGAGCGCGTGTTTCACGATCTGAGGATCGTCGCGATCGCGCTGATCGTCAACGGCGTGTTGCTGTGGCTGGGTGATCGCATCCAGCGCAGCCGCGCGCATCAGGCGCCCGAGAAAATGACGTTCAAGCAGGCGTTCTTCGTGGGCCTCGCGCAGATCGGCGCGCTGATTCCCGGCTTCTCGCGCAGCGGGCTGACGATGATTGCCGGGAATGTGGCCGGGCTGACGGCGGAAAAGGCGGCGGAATTCTCGTTTCTGCTCGGCACGCCGATCATCTTTGCCGCGGGCGTGCTCGAACTGCCGAAGCTGTTCCATGCGCGCGACCAGCTCGCGGATGCGCTGCTCGGCGGCGTGCTGACGGCGATCGCCGCGTACCTGAGCGTGCGGTTCCTGATGCGCTATTTCGAAGGGCGCGGCCGGCTCGCGTCGTTCGGCGTGTATTGCGTGATCGCCGGTGTGTTCTGTCTCGGCTGGTTCATGCTGCATCCGCAGCCGGTTTGATGCGGCGGCGCCGATCTCGCGTGATCTGGCGCGATGATCGGGTATAATTTCGGGCTCGGCTTTGTGTCGGACCCGTTTTGTTTCGGGGGTTTGAGTTGTTGTTGCTCAAAACCCCGATGCCGAATGCGGTTCGTGTCAGGCCGTGTCTTTTCTCCCCGACCGCCCTTAGCTCAGTTGGATAGAGCAACGGCCTTCTAAGCCGTAGGTCACACGTTCGAATCGTGTAGGGCGGGCCAGTTTGATCACTGGGCGATCTTCCCGGGGCCACCCCGGATGACGCAAACGCATCACTCCACCGTCACCGATTTCGCCAGATTCCTCGGCTTGTCGATATCCGCGCCCCGCAAGCACGCCGCGTGATACGCGAGCAACTGCAACGGCACGACGTGCAGAATCGGCGACAACAACCCGTAGTAATCCGGCATTCGCAGCACCGACACGCCTTCGCCGTTGTCGATCCGCGTATCGGCATCCGCGAACACGTAAAGCTGCCCGCCGCGCGCCCGCACCTCCTGCATGTTCGACTTGAGCTTTTCGAGCAGCGCATCGTTCGGCGCGATCGTGGCAACGGGCATCGTGTGCGTGACGAGCGCGAGCGGCCCGTGTTTCAGCTCGCCCGCCGGATACGCTTCCGCGTGGATATACGAAATCTCCTTCAGCTTCAACGCGCCTTCGAGCGCGATCGGGTAGTGCAGCCCGCGCCCGAGAAACAGCGCGTTTTCATGCTGCGAGAATTCCGCCGCCCAGCGCGCGATCTGCGACTCCAGCCCCAGCACGTCTTCGAGCGCGCCGGGCAGGCGCCGCAACTGCGTCGTATAGCGCGCGAGTTGCGCATCGTCGACGTAGCCGCGCAGTCGCCCGAGCGTCACCGCGAGAATGAACAGCGCGACGAGCTGCGTCGTGAACGCCTTGGTCGACGCGACGCCGATTTCCGGGCCGGCCCGCGTCAGGAAGCGCAGTCCGGTCTGGCGCATCATCGCGCTGGTCGGCACGTTGCAGATCGCCAGCGTGTCGATGTGGCCGAGCGCCTGCGCGTACTTGAGGGCGGCGAGCGTGTCGGCGGTCTCGCCGGATTGCGACACGCTGACCACCAGCGTATTCGGCGTCGCAAGCGCGTCGCTGTAACGGTATTCGCTCGCAATCTCGACCTGCGCGGGGATGCGTGCGATCGTCTCGAGCCAGCGGCGTGCGGTCAGGCCGGAGTAGTGGCTCGTGCCGCATGCGAGGATCAGCACGTTGTCGATCTGCTCGAACGCGCGCGCGGCGTCCGGGCCGAATACGGCGGGATCGAACAGCCCGGCATCGGGGATCGTCGCGGCCACGGCCTGCGGCTGCTCGAAAATTTCCTTCTGCATGAAGTGCCGGTAGGGGCCGAGCTCGACCACGCCCTGCGCGGACGAAATGGTTTGTATCGCGCGTTCGATCGGCGCGCCGGTGCGATCGAGTACCCGCACGCCGCCCGGCGTCAGTTCGACGATGTCGCCTTCCTCGAGAAAGATGAAGCGGTCGGTGATGCCGGCGAGCGCGAGCGCGTCGGACGCGAGAAAGCATTCGCCGTCCTTCACGCCGACGACGAGCGGCGAGCCGGCCCGCGCGCCGATCAGCCGCTGCGGCTCGTGCTTGCTGAACACCGCGATCGCGTAGGCGCCGTGCAGTTGCGAGGTCGCATCGCGCACGGCGGCGAGCAGGTCGCCGCGATACTTGCTGTGGATCAGATGCGCGACCACCTCGGTGTCGGTCTGGCCGTCGAATTCGTAGTGCTCGTCGGACAGTTGCTTGCGCAACGTTTCATGGTTCTCGATGATGCCGTTGTGCACCAGCGCGATTTCGTCGCGCGAGAAGATCGGATGCGCGTTGCACGTCGCGGGCGCGCCGTGGGTTGCCCAGCGCGTGTGCGCGATGCCGGTGCTGCCGGCGAGGCCGGCACTGCGCACGTGGGCGTCGAGATCGGCGACGCGCGACATGCTGCGCTCGCGGCGTGCCTGGCCGTCGACGACGGTCGCCACTCCGCATGAATCGTAGCCGCGATATTCGAGGCGGCGCAAACCTTCGATCAGAATCGGGACGATATCCCGTTGCGCGACCGCGCCGACGATGCCACACATGACACGTCTCCTTCCCTGTAGATTTCCCCGGACCGTGCGCACGCGTGGGTCAGCGTGACGCGGTCTCCGTTGTCGCCGCCGTCGTGAAGCCGCATCGAGCGGGTGCGACCGGGTCGGCCATCCGGCTTTCGAATGCCAGGTAAAGCGCCTCCTCCAGTACGTTCCAGTGCGCGCCGTGCCGGTACGGCCCCGATCGTGCATGCCAGCACGCGACCGTGTTCATGTCGTTCATCTTGAATGCGACCAGTGCGATCAAGCCCCACGGATAGTCGGAGCTGGCGAGTTGCAGCCAGGTCTTGCCGTACTTCTGCATCCACTGCGCGTAGATCGTCTCGTTCGATTGCTGGGGAACCTGAATACCGGAAAGAAGCGGAAAGACCTGCGCGACTTTCGCCGGATAGAACGTCGTGTCGCTGATGCGCTGCGTGCTCGCGCGAAAGCCGGACTGCGTGCCGCGCCAGAACACCTTCAGGATCGCGGACGCGAGCCGGTCGGCGCGCTGGCTCCACGGGCCGGCGCGCGTGGCGTCGCCATGCCGGACGTAATACGCGGCGAGCGCCTGGAACGCGCTGTGGACCTCGACGTTGTCCATCAGCAGCGCGACGTGCAGCGTCGACGAGATCTGATAGACACCCGCGGGCTTGCTGAGCAGCGCGTCCAGATGCGCGGCCGCGCGATCGAGGCTGAGTTCCCATGCGGCGGGCAGGCCGTCGGGCGGCGCGAAGCGGGCGAGCAGTTCGATCCAGGTCGCCATCATTGCATCGTCGGCGTCGGCTTCGGCACATGAGCTGTACTGGCCGCTCTTCACGCAGTAGCGATCGAACCCGCCGTCCGGGCGCTGGCGCGGCAGCAGCCACGCGATCCAGGCGAGCGCGGCCTGATGGGCGTCGAGCCCGGCGTCGGCGGCGCCGAGCAGCGCCTTCGCCGCGAAATAAGGATCGATGCCGGCGCCGTTCAGGCGCACGGTGATCGCGCCGTCGGGGCGTTGGTAGAGTCCGTTGAGCTGGAGTTCGGCGGCACTCGCCTGCAGCGCGACGCCGCACGCGGCGACACAGCAGGCGACGCACCAGAGGCGGCATAGCCGGGCGGTGGCCGCCACGCGTGCGCGTGCGGCCGGGAAAAGCGCGGGCCGGTTCATGATGGGGGGCTCCTGCGCGATGGTCCTGCGCAAATCCCGCCGCGCGCGGCGTTGGCCGCGCCGCGCGCCGACGGGTGTGTCGATGTCGCGGCTCAGTGCACCTTGGCGCTGGTGAACTTGAGACTGGTGCCGCTGTTCGCGGTCACGAGCCAGTACGTCGAATCGGTGATGACGACGCTGCCGAAGCCTTGCGTGATGATCGGCAGCGCGAAGCTCTTCTTCGGCAGGAGCCACGTCATGTTCGCGAGGCTGGTCGGATGGCTGGCGGCGAACGTCCAGCCGCTGCCCGTGTCGGTGGCCGACCACGTGACGTTCAGGCGTGCACGATCGAAGGTCGTGATGTCACTCATCGTGTACCACTTGAACTGACCCGTCAGTTTCAGCGTATTGGCTTGCGAGAAGATCGCGGACAACGTCGACGTGTAGGACGACGCGCCCAGCGGATGCGCATAGATCAGCCGGCTCGTGCGGTTCGCGACGACGAAGTTCATCAGGGATGCGTACCAGTTGTTGACGTCGGCCGTCGGCACCGCGTATTGCTGGAACTCCTCGAACGTCGCGTACTTGCCGAACGGCATCACGGGGTAAGCCCACAGGCCGGGGTTCAGCAGCGCGCCGTTGCGGTATGCGCGGGTCGGTGCCGAGCCGGTGTGGCCGGTGAAGTAGTAGCCGTTGAAGCCGTTGCTTTCGAGCCAGTTGACCGACCAGGTCGGCGTGTTGCCTTCCGGCGCCGCGTATTCGACGTCCGGCTGGCCGGTCGCGGCCTGGACGGCCTGATGGTTCATCACGAGGTATTGCGTGAACGTGCTCGCGTTCGTTTCGCTCGCATTCGCCCCCCAGTAATCGTGAATCCAGCCGCCGTGGCTGCCGACGCGATGGCCCTTGGTCAGGAAATACTTGACGAGGTTCTGCGCGGTCGGGTTGTTGGCGAGGTTGACGCCGTTGCCGTCGCCGAAGGTCGCTTCATCGGGGCCGGCCGTGATCACGAGCGAGAACGGCCCGTTGTTCCACACGCCGAGGCTCTTCAGCTGAAGCGCCGGCTGGATCTGGTCGCCCGCGCAGAAGTGCCAGTTGAACACGAGCCCGGCCATCGCCTTCGGCAGCGGCGACAGCGACGGCAGGTTCAGCATCTGCGTGCCGAAATAATGCAGGTAGCCGTGAATCAGCATGCCGTCGGTCTGGCCGTCGAGGTAGGCGAGCGGCAGGTTGACGAACAGCACGCCGCCGTTGCCGTACGTGTTGTAGCCGGACACCAGCCCGAAGGTCGGCGAGGTCAGGATCGTCGTGCCGGTGTACGTCCCCTGCGTAACGAAGCTCGGATAGGTGAGGAAGCCGTACACGTAGCCGGAGATGCCTTCGAGCGTGTCGCTGGTGGTGGCCAGCGTCGACGCGAGCGTGTTGGCCGTCTTGCCGGTCGACGTGCTCAGGAGCGAATTGGCGGTATACGTCGTGGTCTTCTTCAGCTTGCCGGTCACGGTGCCGGTCAGCTTCGGCGTCGTCTGGTTCAGCACGCCGCTGCCCGTGGGCGGCGTCGTGTACATGAACCATGCGTCGTGGTTGTAATTGGCGAGGCCGCCCGGGTTCGACGGGCTGGCGGCCAGGAACTGCGCGCTGCCCGACGACGTGTTCGTCGACGTGCCCGAGGTGCTCGTCGAGGCGAGCGCGGTCGCGGTCGTGGTGCTCGACGAAGCCGTGGTCCATGCCATCGACTTGCCGGGAGGCACCTGGAGCGTGCGCAGCCAGCTGCTCATGCCGGTCACGTTGCCGAGGCCGATCATGTTGCCGCCGTATTGGTCATACAGCACATAGTCCACACCGACCATGCTGCTGAAGCGCGATTTCGGGCTGACGTAGAAGCCGGCGGAATTCAGCACGCCGAAATCGTAGACGAGCATCACCTTGCCGCCGTTCAGTGCGTAGTTCTGGATCGCCGTCACGAGCGTGTCGCTGGCCGTCGTGTGCACCTGGTCGGGCAGAATCAGGCCCGGATACTGCGACAGCGACGCGCCGGCCGCCATGAACTGGCTGTCGGTCATCACCTTGATCTGCAGCCCTTCTTCCTGCGCACTGTCGAGCCATGCGGACACGCGCGAATCGGGCAGCGTCAGCGTGTCGGGCACCAACAGGAGGAGCTGGTTGGTGGCCGCCTGAACGCCGCCCGGACTGAATGCGAACGCGAGCGCGAACAGCGCGAACAGAATCCGCAAGAACTTGCCTGACTTTGCCAACATGGTGTGCTCCTCGCTCAAGGAATGGGGGCGTGCGGCAGCCGGAATGCGCGTGCCGCCAGGGCGACCAATCCAGCCCCGTAGGTGTGTGCGGCTGTCCGGTTCGTCGGGTATCGAGCGGTGCATGTCGACGGCGGACGGATTGCGCCAGGGCGCCGGGGCGCCGCGCTGCCTTCGCCGATGAGAGGACTCGATGCGACGTATTGAAAGAAGCGAACAACGTGCCATTGGCGCAGGAGGCCCGGTCCTGCTGGCTTCCTGCGATGCGGGCCGGGCGGCAGGGCCGGAAACGCGGCGGATTCGTTTCATCGCTGATACGGCGCGTTTGAACGCGCTATCAGCAGACGGAATCGCGATCGCGCGTCAGTGCGCCGGGCCAGCTTGCGCAGTAGGTATAGAGCGTGACCAGCAGGCCGATCAGCAGTGGCCCGCCGAGCAGGAAATAGCAGAACGGCAGGAACAGCAGCGAGCCGTGATGGATGATCGTCGCGTGCAGCAGCATCACGAACGGCAGCGCGAACACGAAGTAGCCGAGCACCAGCAGCGACGCGACGGCTTTTTGCAGCAGCGAGAAATCGAGCGGGTAGTACAGCGCGGCCATCACCAGCGGGATCACTGCGATCGCCGCGCCGTACAGCACGAACATGTCGCGCAGGTGCAATTGCGGGACATACGGAAACGTGCCGGGCGCAAGCCAGAAGTATGCGCAGATCAGCAGCTGGGTGAAGCTCGCGATACGTAACAGATATGCAACAGGCAACCAGTTCGCCCGCCGGATGAACGATGCGGCGAAGCCGGTCGCGCAGAGCGCGGTGGTGGCGGCCAGCAGCATGCCGCCCGGCATGCGGGCCGCGACGTCGATCGACAGCAGCGGCACGCGCGGTGCGTCGGGCGGGTAACCGATCACGATCACGTGAAGCGCCGGATCGAGCTGGTGCGCGCCCCACGCCATGACCGAGCGCCAGTAGCGCCACGCCAGCGGCAAGCCGAACCACAGCGACGCGTACAGCGCGGGCGTCAGCAGCGCGATCGACGACAGCCAGCGCTGCGGGTACGCGTGGGTGCGCAGCGAACGATCGACGGGAGGACGGACGGGATGCGTGTGCATGGCGCCCGCCCGGTTACCAGCGATAGAAGACGCTGAGCTCGCCGCCGATTCGTGAGTAGTACGGGTTGTGGTAATAGTCGAATTCGAGCTGCGTTCCCCACTTGCGCGTGAACCAGTAGCGCCATTTCGCGGTGATCTCGTGGCTGCGGAAATCCGCGATTTGCGTGCCGGACCCGGTGACCTGATACGCCTCGCGGCCGACGCCGCCGCGCAGCACGATCACGCTCTTGCCGACTTCGCCGTAGGTGACGGCGCCGTAGTACGCCGGCGCCTTCACCGATCCGGGTGAATCGACCGTATAGTTCGCGCCCGCCTCGAAAATCCACTTCGGCAATGCATACCAGATCACGCCGGCGTGATACAGCTGATCGCGGTGGCCGCTGCGGTTCCATGCGTAGCCGGCGCCGAGCGACACGACCAGCGAACGATCGGACAATAGCTTGCGGTTGATCGACACGTCGACGCGCGCACTCGGCAGGATCGTGCCCGATGTGGTGCCGGAAAAGCCGATCCCGCCGAACCAGTCGGGGCCGAGGTCCTGCACGTAGGTCAGCGCGCCGAGCTGCGTGTTCTCGCCGAAGCGGTGCAGTTGCGCCAATTCGCCGAGCACGGTGCGGCCGCCATCCTGGTAGACGCCGCGCAGATGCACGCCGTACCAGTCGCCGTAGCCGTGCGTCAGGTGTGCGTTCGAATAGCCGAGCGTCAATTCGGTGTGCGATTCCTGCGGCGCCTGCACATGCGTGACGACTGCATCGGGCAGCGGCGGGCGGTTCGTATCCTCGGGCGTGAACTCGGCGAGCGGCACGCCGTCCGGCAGGCCTTCGGCGTCCACGCGCACGAACATCGACTCGTCGCGCATCCGTGGCGTGATGACGGTCGCGGGGGCCGGAGGCTGCACGGCCGGCGTGGCGGCGGCATCGTCAGGCTGCTCCGCCAGCGCCGCGGGCGCGCCGAAGGCGACGCCGCACAGCATCGCGAGAGTGGCAACCGGCACGCGCGGGTCGCGATGGCTGGGGCGATCGGACATGAGGCGCTCCTTAACGGGATGTGTGGAACCAGCCGCTGCGCCACGCCACGAGATCGCCATGCACGCAGGCATGATTGATGATCGAGACGTCGCGCGCGCACGCGCTGACCGGATGGCCGGCGACGCCGATGCGCGCCCCCGTCAGTCGCAGCAGGCCGCCGGCCGACACGACGCCGTCGATGCAGCTCGCGTGGGCGAGCAACACGTCGTCGCGCGCGAATACCGCACCGTGCAGCAACGCATGACGTTCGAGTTCGACGCGATGCGCCTTGACGCTGCCGCGCAGCACGCAGCCTTCACCGAGGACGAGCGCGCCTTCGACGATCAGGTTGCCCTGCACGACCGTGTGTGCGGGCAGGCGAACGTCGCACGGCAGCAGGTAACGGCCGTGCACGAAGCGATGCGGCAGCGACGCGAAGTGGCGGGTGAGCGAGATCGCGCGGCGCGGGGCGGCCGGTGCGTCAGCGGGTCGCGGGCCGGGCGCCGCGCCGAAGACGAGCGGCTCGCCGTACAGGCACGCGAAGCCGCCGGCGCCGCGCAGGCGCACGGTGTCGCCGACCACGACGCCGCGCAGCACTGCGTCGTCGACGTCGATCAGCGGCGCATGCGCGAGCGTGCCGATCGTCGCGCCGGCATGGATGTCGATGTGCTCGTCGGCGAACGCGTACGCGGCCTGCGCGCCTTCGTCGAGCGTGATCGTGCGATCGGCGTAGAGCACGTCGTCGCGATGCGCGTCACGTGCGACGTGGATCGCGTCCGCGTGCTGCACGGCCAGCCCGAGCGTTTGCCACGGCGGCACGGCCGACGCATCCGCCGGCGGCGTGCCGGCCACGTGGGCACGCAGCGCGTCGTGCCAGCGCGCGGCGAGCAGCGCCTGATCGACGAACGGCCCGTCGCCGATCGGGAGTGCCGCGACGTCGCTGCGCCGGATCAGTTCATGCAGCATCGGCAGGAACGGCAGGGCGAGTACGCTGGCCACCGGCACCATCACATTGAAGGTCGTCATCGCTCATCGCTCCGGTTTCAACTGCC
>NZ_BCPP01000098.1:0-12148 GCF_016586125.1 Burkholderia sp. E168m23 | reverse complement strand
GGCAACGATTCCGGCAATTGTTCAGACAAATCCCGACAACCGAAAGGGACATCCTGTAATCGGATTGAGAATGATTTGCGTTTACGTTAAATTGCGCTATCTCGGAATTTGACGGAGCAGATCGATGGCCATGGCGGAAGTGCTCGACCGACCGGCGGCGGCAGCGGCAAACCCGTTTCTCGGCAGTTATCCGGACCTGCCGCCGCGCGCCGCGCCGCGTGCGCGCCGGGCGTCCCAGCCCGCTGCGCAGGGCGCGCTGCTCGACGTGCTGATCTCGCATCGCGCGATGCTGGTCAACGTCGCGCGCGGCTTCGTCGGCTGCGCGAGCCGCGCGGAAGACGTCGTGCACGACGTGTTCGTGAAGCTCGTCGAATTCCCGAACCAGGACGCGGTGCGCCAGCCGGTCGCGTACGTGACGCGGATGGTGCGCAATGCGTCGATCGACGCGTGCCGCCGGCAAAGCCTCGAAAACGTCTATCACACGGAAGAGGACGACGGCTACGACGTGCCGTCGCCCGAGCCGACGCCGGAAGCCGCGCTGATGACGCGCGATACGCTGCGGCGCGTGTGGGCCGCGCTCGACGACCTGCCGGCGCGCAGCCGGGCGGCATTCGAGATGGTGCGGCTGCGCGAGGAGACGCTGCAGACCGCGGCGCGCGCGCTGAACGTGTCGCAGACGCTCGTGCATTTCATGGTGCGCGACGCGGAACGTCACTGCGCGGAATGCCTCGATGCGTGCCATCGCGGCGTCGCGTGCCCGGTGTTCCTGGGCGGCCGCGCGCGGCGGCGGTAAAAAAACGCGCCGGCCAACCGTCTATCAGACAGGAGCGGCCGAATTCGCCGCTTCGCCTCCTTCAACCGCCCAGCGATTTCCGATCATGACGCAAGCCCCGACGCCTTCCGCCGACACCGACGATCTCGTCTATACGGTCGTCATCAACGACGAAGAACAGTATTCGATCTGGCCGACGTTCCGGCCCGTGCCGGCCGGCTGGCGCGAGGTCGGCGTGAGCGGCCCGAAGGCCGACTGTCTCGCGCACATCGAGACCGTCTGGACCGACATGCGCCCCGCGAGCCTGCGCCGCGCGATGGACGGCGAGCGCGCGACGCGCGCGTCGTGACCCGTTGTGCCGCGTGTGCGGCGCACCACCTGAAGAGGACGTTGCATGACCCTGCTTTCGTTGCCGACGCTCGACGACCTGCGTATCGAGCCGGGGCTGCCCACCGTCGTGTCGCCGCGCGGCAGCGACGGGATGTCGATCGACGACGTCGCGCCGCTGGCGCGCGAGATCGCGGCCGACACGCTCGAACGGGCGGGCGGCGTGCTGTTCACGGGCTTTCACGTGCCGTCGATCGACGCGTTCCAGCAATTCGCGGCCTCGTTCGGCGATCCGCTGATCGGCTATGAATACGCGTCGACGCCGCGCAGCCAGGTCGAAGGCGCGGTCTACACGTCGACCGAATACCCGCCGCACCGCGCGATTCCGCTGCACAACGAGCAGTCGTACACGCGCGAATGGCCGCTGCGGATCTGGTTCCACTGCGCGCTGGCCGCGCCGAAGGGCGGGGCGACGCCGATCGCGGACAGCCGCGCCGTGTATCGCGCGCTCGATCCGGCGCTCGTCGCGCGCTTCGAGAAACGCGAGCTGCTGTACGTGCGCAATTTCGGGCAGGGGCTCGATCTGCCGTGGCAGCAGTCGTTCGGCACCGACGAGCCGGCCGAGGTCGAGCGGATGTGCGCGGCGCGCGGCATCGAATGTGCGTGGCGCACCGACGACGACGGCGAGCTGCTGCTGCGCACGCGCGAACGCTGCCAGGCCGTCGCGCGTCATCCGCGCACCGGCGAGCGCGTGTGGTTCAACCAGGCGAACCTGTTTCACCTGTCGGCGCTCGACGACGACATGCAGGAAGCGCTCGTCGACGCGGTCGGGCTCGAGAACGTGCCGCGCAACGTGTATTACGGCGATGGCGAGCCGCTGGAGGCGGATGCGCTCGCGCAGATCCGCGGCGTGCTCGACCAGCAGCGCATCGTGTTCCCGTGGCGCACCGGCGACGTGCTGATGCTCGACAACATGCTGACCGCGCATGCCCGCGACCCGTTCGAGGGGCCGCGCAAGGTCGTCGTCGCGATGGCGCAGAGTTACACGGTCCCGCGCGACCGAACGGAGGATTGATGACGCGTAGTACCGCCGCGCTTGCCGCGCGCGGGCTGTCGGTGGGATATCGCGACCATGTCGTGATCGACGGGCTGGACCTGTCGATCGCGGCCGGCCGCGTAACCGCGCTGTGCGGACCGAACGGCTGCGGCAAGAGCACGCTGCTGCGCACGCTTGCGGGCCTGCAGCCCGCGCGTGCCGGCCATGTCGAAGTGAACGGCCAGCCGCTCGCGTCGTTTCGCCGTCGCGCGCTCGCGCGCGAGCTGACGATGCTCGCGCAGTTCAACCAGATTCCGTCGGGCCTCACCGTGCGCGAGCTCGTCGCGTACGGACGCTATGCGTACGGAGGCTTCCTGCGCGGCCTGTCGCGCGCCGATCAGGCGGCGATCGACGAGGCGCTCGACACGAGCGGCCTCGCGGGCGACGCGGAGCGCGACGTCGGTGCGCTGTCGGGCGGCGAACGCCAGCGCGCGTGGATCGCGATGGCGCTTGCGCAGCAGGCGCCGATCGTGCTGCTCGACGAACCGACGACCTATCTCGACATTCATCACCAGCTCGACATCCTCGATGCGCTGCGTACGCTGAACCGCGCGCGCGGCCTGACGATCGTGTGGGTGCTGCACGACCTGAACCAGGCGGCCGCGTACAGCGACGAGATCGTGCTGATGCGCGCGGGCCGCCTCGTCGCGCAGGGCACGCCCGACGCGATGCTCGACCCGGCGCGCCTGCGCGCGGCATTCGGCGTCGAGATGCTGAAGCTCGCGCATCCGCAGACGGGCGCGCCGATGTGCGTGCCGGCCTACGGGCCGTCGACCGACGGCGCGCCGCAGGCGGCCGGCGTGTTCGATCGGGATCTCGCCGTATGACGACGTTCGCGATGCGCAAGCGCCTCGCGGCGGCGGGCAGAGGGGCGACCCGCGGGCGGGCCGGCGCGATCGCGTTCGGCCTCGTCGCGTTGATCGCGCTGCTCGCGGCGCTGCGGATCGCCCCCGATCTGCGCGTGTGGTGGGACGCGGCGCCCGGCAGCGATGCCGCGTCGCTCGCGCACGTGTTCCTGTTCGACCTCAATCTGCCGCGCGTGGCGGCCGCGCTCGTCGCGGGCGGCTGCCTCGGCATCGCCGGCGCGCTGTTCCAGTCGCTCACGCGCAATCCGCTCGCGTCGCCCGACCTGCTCGGCGTGACGGGTGGCGCCCAGCTCGGCCTGCTCGCGGCGATGCTGGTGCCGGCGCTGGCGGGCGTCGCGACGGTGCCGCTGCTGTTCGTGTGCGGGCTCGTCGCGGCCGCGTGCGCGATCGTCGCGGCGGGCGGCTGGCGCGCGACGCCGTTGCGGCTCGTGCTCGCGGGCAGCGTATGCATGCTGCTGTTCGCCGCGCTGTCGACACTGGTGCTCGCGTTCTTCGAGCAGAACATCGCGGGCGCCGCGCTGTGGACCAACGGCAGCCTGTACCAGCCGGGCGCGACGGGCCTCGCGCTCGCCGCGCGCTGGCTCGTCGTGCCGCTCGCCGCGCTGCCGTTCGTGATCCGGCCGCTGAATCCGCTCACGCTCGGCGACGATGCGGCGGCCGCGGCCGGCGTGCGCGTCGATGCGACGCGGCTCGCCGCGACGATCGTCGCGGTCGCGTTCACGAGCGTGGCCGTCAGCATCGCGGGCCCGCTGTCGTACGTCGGCCTCGTCGCGCCGAACCTGCTGCGCCAGGTGCGTGGCGCGCGTGCGGCGCGGCTCGGCGTGCTGGTGCCGCTGTCGGCGCTCGCCGGCGGCGCGCTCGTGCTGGTCACCGACAGCGCGGTGCTCGCGTCGGGCCTCGACGCGACGCTGTCGACCGGCGTCGCGATCGCGCTGGTCGGCACGCCGTTGATGCTCGCGATGATCCGGCGCGGCGCCGCGTGGTCGGGCGTGCTGCATGCGGATGCCGAACGCGCGGCGGGTGGCGGCTCGACGCGGCTCGTCGGCTGGCTCGAACGGCTCGGCTGGCCGCTGCGCACCGCGTTGTTCGTCGTGGCGGGCGGGCTGGTGGTTTTCGTCGGCGTGTCCGCCGGCCCCGAATGGCTGTCGCCCGCGCGCTGGTCGGCGGCGCTGTCCGGTCACGATGCGCTCGCGCGGATGCTGATCGACCTGCGCATGCCGCGCCTGCTGTGCGCGTTGCTCGCCGGCGCGTTGCTGGCGGTCAGCGGCGTCGCGATGCAGAGCGTCGTGCGCAATCCGCTCGCGGGCCCCGAAGTGCTCGGCGTCACGCAGGGTGCGGGGCTCGTCACGCTGTTCGCGTTGTCGACGTGGCCGCTGATGGGCCACGTGACGCTGGCCGCCGCCGCGCTGATCGGCGGCGGGCTGTCGCTCGCGATCACGCTCGCGCTGAATCACCGGCATCGCTACGCGCCGCTCGCGGTCGCGCTGACCGGCATCGTGATCGGTGCGTTGTGGACCACGCTCGCGCAATGGCTGATCACGCAGGAAAGCGTGCAGCCCGCGCGCTTCGTCGTGTGGCTCGTCGGCGGCACGTATGGCCGCAGCTGGGGCGAGGTGTCGATGCTGCTGCCGTGGTGCGTGCTCGCGGTGCCGGTGTTCGCGTGGCTCGCGAAACCGCTCGACATGCTCGCGCTCGGCGACGACCAGGCGGCTGCGCTCGGCCTGCCGGTGGCCGCGCTGCGGCCGCTCGCGCTGACGATCGCGACGCTCGCCGCGTGCGCGGCCGTCGCAGCGGTCGGGCCGGTCGGCTTCATCGGGCTGATGGCGCCGCACGTCGCGACGATGCTCGGCGCGCGCCGGCATCGCACGCGGCTGTGGCTCGCGGCGGCGTGCGGCGCGCTGATCCTCGGGTTTGCGGATCTCGCGGCGCGCACCGTCGTCGCGCCGCGCGAAGTGCCGGCCGGCGTGCTGACCGCGCTGATCGGCGCGCCGTACCTGCTCGGTCTGCTGATTCTCGAGGGGCGCCGCGCCCGGCGCGCGGGGCGATGACGCCGGCGCTCGACGGCGCGCGCGCCACGCGCTTTTCGGCGTTCGCGCCGGAACCGTTCGCCGAGCACCTCGACGTCGTCTGGCTCGGCATGCCTGACGATGCGCATGCGCCGGGCCGCGTCGTCGTGCCCGTCAGCGCGTTGCCAGCGCATCGCGACGCCGTGCTCGGCGCGATGGTCGACCATTACGGCGGCGATCCGGCGCAGCATGCGCGCGCGCTGATGTCGCAATGGAGCAAATATTATTTCGGCCGCGCGGCGCCGGCCGGCGTCGTCGCCGCGCTGACGCTCGGCCGGCCGCTCGACATGACGCCCGAGCGCACGTTCGTCGCGCTCGACGACGGTATGCCGGCCGCGCTGTATTTCGCGAGCGACGCGCTCGGCGCGCCGTGCGACGATCCTGAGCCGCGCTATGCGGGGCTCATCGCGCATCTCGGCGCGGTGATCGACCTGCTCGCGGCGATGGCCCGCGTCACGCCGCGCGTGCTGTGGAGCAACGCGGGCAACCTGCTCGACTATCTGCTCGATACGTATCGCTCGCTGCCGTGCGCGGCCGATCCCGTGGGCGACGCGAACTGGCTGTTCGGTTCGACCTGCGTGCGCGGCGAATCGAATCCGCTGCGCCAGCCCGTGCGCGATGCCGTGCCGCGCTCGCCGCTGCTGCCGACGCCGTTTCGCGCGCGCCGCGTGTGCTGCCTGCGCTACGAAATTCCTGGAGAAACGCAACTGTGTGGAAGCTGCCCCCTGCTACTGACGATGGACGACGCGGCGCTGGCCGAGCAGGACGCGATCCGGTGACGCACGCCGGCCGCCGGCACGCGCTCGGTGCACTCGCGGCGGCGTTCGGCGCCGCGTGCTGCGGTGTGTTTTCCGCATCGGCGGCGGCCGCCTCCGTGGCCGGGGGCGCGGGCGGTTCGCAACGCGCCGTGTCGCTGGCCGGCAACCCTGTCGTGTCGCAGGCCAGCGCGAAAATGCCCGTGCGGCCGCAGCGCGTGGTCGCGCTCGACTTCATGTTCGCGGAAAGCGTGATCGCGCTCGACCTCGTGCCGGCCGGGATGGCCGATACGGCGTTCTACCCGGGCTGGCTCGGCTACCGGAGCGAGCAGCTCGCGCACGTGACCGACATCGGCTCGCGGCAGGAGCCGGGGCTCGAGGCGATCGCGGCGGTCAAGCCGGATCTCATCATCGGCGTCGGCTTCCGGCACGCGCCGATCTTCGACGCGCTCGACCGGATCGCGCCGACGATCCTGTTCCAGTTCAGCCCGAACGTGTCGGAAGACGGCGTGCCGGTCACGCAGCTCGACTGGATGCGGCAGATTTTCCGGACGATCGGCGCGGTGACGGGGCGCGACGCGCGCGCGCAGGCGGTCGAAGCACAACTCGACGCCGGCATCGCCCGCAATGCGGCGCGGCTCGCGGCCGCGGGCCGCCACGGCGAGCGTGTCGCGCTGCTGCAGGATCTCGGCTTGCCCGATCGTTACTGGGCCTATACGGGCAACAGCACGTCGGCGGGCCTCGCGCGGGCGCTCGGGCTCGAGCCGTGGCCGAAGAAGCCGACGCGGGAAGGCACGTTGTACGTGACGTCGGCCGATCTGCTGCGGCAGCGCGACCTCGCCGTGCTGTTCGTGACCGCGTCGGGGATGGACGTGCCGTTGTCGGCGAAACTCGATTCGCCGGTGTGGCGCTTCGTGCCCGCGCTGAAGGAACACCGGATCGCGCTGATCGAGCGCAACATCTGGGGGTTCGGCGGTCCGATGTCGGCGCTGAAGCTGGCCGACGTGATGACCGACACGATGTTGAAGCTGCCGGCCGTGCGTTGAGCGCGGCGTGCTTCGAGCAGCAGGCGATGCCGCGTTGACGGGCAGGGCGTCGTGATCGGCCCGACGACGCGTGGCTTCCGCCATTCCTTTTCGCCACACGTCAGCCACATTCCCCGCTGAAACGACAATCGCCGGCACACTGCCCATGCAGCGTGCCGGCGATTTTTTTGAGCAACTGTCGGGTTACGCGCTCAGCGCATCGACGCCATCCTGTGCACGCAGGCGTGCCGGTTGCGTGTCGCTGACGATGCGCCCGTTGTCGAGCTTCAGCAGACGATCGGCGAGATCGAAGTAGCGGTCGTCGTGCGTGATCACGATCACGGCCTTGCCGCGCGCGCGCAGCTCCGGCAGCAGTTGCTCGTAGAACACGGCCTTGAACGACGGGTCCTGGTCGGCCGCCCATTCGTCGAACAGGTAGAACGGGCGATCTTCCAGGTACGCGACGACGAGCGCGAGCCGCTTGCGCTGCCCGGTCGACAGCGCGCGCGTCGAGAACGCGCCGTCGACCACCTTCACCTTGTGATCGAGCGCGAGTTTCGCGACGAGCGCGTTCGCCCGCGCATCGGCCTGCGCACGCGACGGATCGTCGGGGTCGACGATGCCGAGCAGCGCATCGAACAGGTGGAAATCGTTGAACACCGCGCTGAAGCGCTGCCGGTAGGCCGCGCGCTCGCGCCAGCCGATCGTGCGGCCGTCGACCTCGATCGTGCCTTGTTCGGGCTCGTACAACCCGGTCAGCACCTTCGCGAGCGTGGTCTTGCCGCTGCCGTTGCCGCCGACGATGAACACGAGCTCGCCCGGCTTGATCGTCAGGTCGATCGGCCCGATGCTGAACATCCGTTCGTCGCGTTCGTGGAAATACGCGTGCGTGACGCCGCGCAGCGTGACGGCGCCGGCCGGCGGCACGTCGGGCGCATCGGCCGCGGGCGGCACCGTGCGCAGCGCGCCGAATTCGGCCATCACGCCTTCGATCCGCCCGAGCGACACGCGCGCCGCGTTGACGGTCGGCAGGTTGTTCAGCAGACCGTCGAGCGGCACGAGCATGAACAGGAACACGACGACGTAGCCGGCCGCCGTGGCTGGATCGGCATGCACGCCGAGCTGCGGCCAGAACGATGCGACGCCGAGGAACACGTAGAACAGGAAGATGATCCAGCCGACCCCGACCGCGTACGCGCTGAACGCGCGGCGGCGGTGGTCGCGCACTTCGCCGATCGCGGCGCCGAGCTGGCCGTCGACGAACTGGCGGGCGCGCGCGTCGTGCAGCTTCAGCTCCTTCGCGCCGGAGAACAGCGAGCCGAGATAGCCGAACAGGCGGTCCTGCGCCTGGCCGGCGGCTTCGAGCGCCGCGATCGCGCGGCGATCGCCGGTGTGATAGCCGAGCGAGCCGGCGATGATCGCGGCCAGCGCCAGCAGGCACACGGGCCACGACAGCCACGCCAGGTAGCCGAGGCAGCCGAACACGATCGAGCCGTGCATGACCAGGTTCGGCAGCGCGAAGAACAGCATCGACACGTTGGTCGCGTCGTCGGTCAGCACCGACTGCACGGGCGCCGCGCCGATCCGCTCGATGTCGCGCAGCTCGGCCGCGCCGACGCGCCGCGCCAGATGCACGCGCAAGCGCGCCATCGTGTCCTGCGACAGGCGGGCGAACAGCGTGCCCGACACGATCCGCGTGACGAGCGCGATCACCGCGCACAGCGCGAAGCGCCACGCGAGTGCCGCGTCGGCGGCGCCCGGTTGCGACAGCGCGCGGTTCAGCGTCGCGACGAGCAGCACGCTCGCGACGCCGTTCAGCACGCACGCGGTGAGCGCCAGCGTGAGCGACACGCGGCTTTCGCGCAGCAGCGCAAGGATCAGGCGCGCCGCGGGGCGGCCGGGGGAAGCGTCGAGGGACGGCGGGGAAGAAGGCTCGTGGGCGGCTGTCATCGGCAACGTCGGTAAAGGGAAGGCAGGCAATAACGCGGAAACGGCAAATCTGACGCGAAAGCGGCGGGGCGAGCCCCGTTCCGGCTTTCCTCCCTGATAGACGAACGGGCCGCGCAAATATTTAGTCCCATCGGCAAAAAAAGCGGCCGCACGCACTTTGCGCGCAAAACGGTAAAAAATCGGCCGCGCCGTTCGTCACACCAGTGAAGCCGCCCCAAGCGGCCCCGAGACTTGGCCGAAGCGGCCGGACCGAAGGACTTCATGCACATGACGAGTTTCCCGACTGCGCTGCATCACCGAATCCGCGAACTGGCGCGCGTCGCGCCCGACGCGCCCGCCATCGCGGTGCCTTTCCAGAACGACCTGCGGCTGTCGCGCGGTGCGCTCGATGCACGTGCATCGCAGCTCGCCCGGCAACTGCGCGCGGCCGGCGTCGGCGCCGAAGTGCGGGTCGGCGTGTGCGTCGAGCGTTCGGGCGAACTGTTCGTCGCGCTGCTGGCCGTGCTCAAGGCCGGCGGCGTATTCGTGCCGCTCGATCCGCGTCATCCGGCCGCGCGCCTCGACTGGATCGTGCAGGATGCGCAACTGCGGCACGGCATCGTCGACGCCGCCGGCCGCGCGGCGCTCGGCACGCCATTCGAACACGCGTTCGACGTGACGGCCGAAGCATCGGGCGTCGCGCAGGATCACGGGTTCGATGACGACACTGTGAATGTGCACCCGCGTTCGGCCGCCTACATGATCTATACGTCGGGCTCGACCGGCACGCCGAAGGCGGTGGTCGTCGAGCACGGGCCGCTCGCCGCGCATTGCGACGCGCTTGCTGCCGCGCTGCCGATCGAGGCCGGCGACCGTCTGCTGCATTTCGCGTCGGTCAACTTCGACGCCGCGCACGAATGCTGGCTCGCGCCGCTCGCGGTCGGCGCCGGCATCGTCGTGGCGCCGCCGCAGCCGTTCGCGCCGGTCGACGCTCACACGCTGATGGTGCGCGAAGCCGTGAACGTCGCCGCATTTCCGCCTGCATACCTGCGTGAATTCGCGGCCGTCGCCGCGCGCGACGGCGTGCCGCCGGCCTTGCGCGTGCTCGCGTTCGGCGGCGAAGCGCTGCCGCAGCAGGCATTCGAATTCGTGCGCCGCACGTTCCCGGTGGTGCGCCTGATCAACGGTTACGGGCCGACCGAAGCCGTGATCTCGCCGATGCTGTGGCCGGTCGAACCGGGCGAGACGCCGGTGCTGGCCGCGGACGACGCGTATGCGTCGCTGCCGATCGGCCGCGTGATCGGCCCGCGGGTCGCACGCATCGACGGCGCCGAAGCCGATGGAGTGGGCGAACTGCTGCTCGGCGGTGTGTGCGTCGCACGCGGTTATCACGGCCGCCCGGCGCTCACGGCCGAACGTTTCGTTCCCGATGCGGACGGTGAGCCCGGCGCGCGCGTCTATCGCACCGGCGACCTCGCACGCTTGCGCGACGACGGTGCATACGATTATCTGGGCCGCCTCGACGATCAGGTCCAGGTGCGCGGCGTACGCGTGGAGCCGGCGGAAATCGCCGCGTGCCTGCGCTCGCATCCGGCCGTGGCCGATGCGGCCGTGATCGCCGACACCGCCAACGGGCCGACGCGGCTGATCGCGTGCGTCGCGCTGCGCGCGGCGGCCGACGATGCCGCGTTGAAGGCGCACGTGGCCGCGCAACTGCCGGCCGCGTGGCAGCCGCACCGGTTCGTGCGTTGCGATGCGCTGCCGTACACGCTGAACGGCAAGCTCGACCGTGCCGCGCTGCGCGAGCGGATTGCCGCCGCGCGCGACACGTCGCCAGCCGCCGGCGATGCGCCGCGCACGCCGACCGAACAGCAGATCGCGGGCCTCTGGCAAACGCTGCTCGGCCTCGACGTCATGCCGTCGCGCGACGATCGTTTCTTCGCGCTGGGCGCCGATTCGCTCGCCGCGATGCAGTTGCAGGCCGCGATCCGTGCGGCCGTGCGCGTGAATCTGCGGCTCGATACGCTGTTCGCCGATCCGGCGCTCGCCGAGCTGGCCGACACGGTCGATCGCGCGGAACGCGAAACCGGCGAACCGCTGGTCACGATCGCCGCGCGCCGCGCACCGGCCGATGCCGCCGCATCGGGCGCGCCGTACGTCGATCGCGCGGCATCGCTCGCGCAGCAACGTTTCTGGGTGCTCGCGCAAACGCGCGACGCCAGCGCCGCGTATCACATCGCCGCACACTGGACGATCGACGGCGTGCTCGACCGCGACGCGCTGCAGCGAGCGCTCGATCACGTGATCGGCCGTCACGAAGCGTGGCGCACGACCCTCGTCGACAACGACGACGGCGTCGTGATGCAGCGGATTCACGCGCATCTGCCGGTGTCGATCGCCGCGGTCGACCTGCGCGATCAACCGCCGGCCGCCCGCGACGCGCAAGCCGCGCGTCTCGCCGAGCGCGACGCAGCCGAGCCGTTCGACCTCGCACGCGGCCCGCTGCTGCGCGCAACACTCGTTGCGCTCGCCGACGATCGTCACCGCCTGCTGCTGACCGCGCATCACGCGATCACCGACGGCTGGAGCTCGCGCTGCGCGTTCGACGAACTGTCGGCAGCGTACCGCGCGTATGCCGAAGGCCGCGAGCCGTCGCTGCCCGAATTGCCGATCCAGTACGCCGACTACGCGGACTGGCAGCGTGACATGCTGGCCGGCGGCGAGGGCGAGCGTCAGCTCGACTACTGGCGCGGCGCGTTGCGCGACGTGCCGGGCCCGCTCGCGCTGCCGGTCGACCGCCAGCCGGGCGCCACGCGCACGCTGCACGGCGCACGTGTATCGGTGCGTCTGCCCGATGCGGTCGCGGCCGACGTGCGGCAACTCGCACGCGACGCGCAAGCGACCGTCTTCACGGTGCTGCTGGCCGCGCTCGACGCATGGCTGTCGCGCCTGACCGGAGAAACGGACGTCGTCGTCGCGGTGCCGGTCGCGCATCGCCAGCGTCCTGAAACGCGCGCATTGCTGGGTCTGTTCCTGAATACGGTCGCGCTGCGCGTACGCGTGGCGCCGACGCTGCCGTTCCGCGCGCTCGTCGACGCGGCGCGTACCGCGGCGCTCGACGCGGTCGCGCATCAGGACGTGCCGTTCGAGCGCGTCGTCGACGCGGTGAAGCCGCCCGTCAAGCGCGGCGATGAATGGCTGCGCGTGAAGTTCGCGCAGCAGTTCGACGCACGGCACGACAGCGTGTTGCCGGGCGCCACGGCGGTCGCGACGCCGGGGCCCGATCTCGCCGCACGCTTCGACTTCGCACTG
>NZ_BCPP01000097.1:0-12164 GCF_016586125.1 Burkholderia sp. E168m23 | reverse complement strand
CCGATCCTCGTGCTGGTCGACAGCGACAGCCAGCGGATGAGCAAGCGCGACGAACTGCTGGGCCTGAACGAAGGGCTGTCGCATCTCGCCAAATGCCTGATGCACGCGGATCTCGCCGGACACCGGACGATCGGCGTGCTGTACGGCCACACGGCCGCCGGCGCGTTCATCGCGACTGCGCTCGCGACGCGCACGCTGCTCGCGGTGCCGGGCGCCGAGCCGGAGGTGATGGACCTGCCGTCGATGTCGCGCGTGACCAAGCTGCCGATCGACGTGCTGAAGGAGATGGCGCGTTCGACACCGGTGTTCGCGCCGGGCCTCGACAACCTCGTGAAGATGGGCGCCGTCGACGCCGTGCTCGATCCGTCCCGCGCGCTCGACGCGCAGGTCGGCGAATGGCTCGGCAAGCCGGCCGAGCGCATCGACCGGCGCGCGGCGCGCGGCCGGCCGGTCGCGACCGACGTCGCCGCCCGCGTCGAGGCACTCGCGCGTGCCGCACGCTGAGCTGCCGCTGCGCCGCCATACGCTCGTCACGCTGACGGCGGGCGGGTGGGGCGCGGCATTCGCCCGCGACCCCGCGCTCGCGGGTGATTCGCTCGTGCGCGCATGGGCCGAACGCGGTTGGCCGCTGATCGTGCGTCGCGCGTCGCCGGACGAAGCCGATGCCGGCCGCGTGCCGCTCGGCCTGCCGCTGCCGCCGTCGGCGGGCAAGCGGCGCATCGCGCTGAACGTGGCCGCCGACGCGCTCGCGACGGTCGGCCCGCTGCCGACCTTGACGGACGTGCTCGCCGCCGCGCCCGCCGCGTGGCGTGCGCCATTGCGCGAACTCGATGCACTCGGCGCGCGCTGCGGCGTGCAGGGCCGCGTGTTCGGCAGCCTCGCGTGGCAGGCGCTGACGGGCGAGCCTTACCTGAGCGCATCATCCGATCTCGACATCGTGTTTCCGTTGCCGGACCCCGTGTTGCTCGTACCGTTGCTCGACGGTCTCGCGGCGATCGACGCGCGTGCGCCGATGCGCATCGACGGCGAACTGCTGCGCGACGACGGTGCGGGTGTCAACTGGCGCGAACTGCATGCGCGCTTGCCCGAAGTCGCGGTGAAGACCGAGATTGCGGTCGAATTGATGCGCGCCGACGCCTTCATCGGAGGCCCGCGATGAATGCACGGGCTGCCTGCCGCGTAGCGGCGCCGTCCGACGCCGAACGCATCGCGGCGCTGGCCGAGCGCAGCCTCGTGCTCGAGATCGACACCTATCCGAAGCCGGGCCTCGTCAGTCACGTCGACACCGGCAGTCACGCGGACATGGATGTCGCGACGTTCGCGCGCAGCGCCGCCGTGCTGCGGCCGTACTTCGCGGAACTCGCCGATGCGGGCGCCCGCGACGCGGACATGGCCGTGCTGCGCAAGATCGGCCTGCGTGCCGAGCACGCGATGCTTGCCGCGACCGGCGGCGTCAATACGCATCGCGGCGCGATCTTCGGGCTCGGGCTGCTGTGCGCGGCCGCCGGACGGTGCGCGCTGCCGGGCGCGGTGCCGGCCGAAATGACGCTCGGCGCGTTCGTATCGCGCCGCTGGGGCGTCGAGATCCTCGGCGGCCCGCGTTTGCCGGACAGCCACGGCGAGTGCGCCAGCCGCCGCTACGGTGTGGGCGGTGCGCGTCGCGAGGCGGCCGACGGCTTTCCGACTGTGTACGCGGTCGGATTGCCCGCGCTGCGCGGCGCCCAGCGCGACTTGCCGGACGATCCGGAAGCCGCGCGGGTCGCCGCGTGCTTCGCACTGATCGCCGCGCTCGACGACACGAATCTGCTACACCGGGGCGGGCAGGCCGGCCTCGATTTCGCCCGCGCGACCGCCCGTGCCTTCATCGCGCGCGGCGGCGTGCGGGCGCTCGACTGGCGGCTGCGCGCGGCAGCCGCGCATCGGGCATTCGTCGCACGCCGGCTGAGCCCGGGCGGGGCGGCCGACCTGCTCGCGATGAGCGTGTTCGTCGATACGCTCGAAGTCGAAGGGCGCGCGCGATGACGCTGGCCATCCTGTGCTCGGGGCAAGGCGCGCAGCGCGCCGACATGTTCGATCTGACCGGGTCGGCGCCGCAGGCCCACGCATTGTTCGCGCATGCGGGCCGGCTGCTCGGCGACGATCCACGCACGTGGGTCCGGCAGGCCGGGCCCGATGCGCTGCGGGAAAACCGGGCCGCGCAGATCCTCTGCACGGTCCAGGCGCTCGCGGCGGCCGCGCTGCTCGATGCGGTGTGGCCGCGCCGGCGCTGCGTCGCCGGCTACAGCGTCGGCGAGGTCGGCTCGTGGAGCGTCGCGGGGATGATCGACCCGCACGACGCGCTCGACCTGGCCGATGCGCGTGCACGCGCGATGGATGCCGCAAGCGGCGGCGACGAGCGGATGGTGTTCGTGCGCGGCCTGGCGCGTTCGCAACTGGCGCAGCTGTGCGACGGTCGCGACGCGGCCATCGCGATCGCGAACCCGGGCGATGCGTTCGTGGTCGCGGGGCGGCACGCCGATGTCGATGCGGTGGCCGACGACGCGACGCATGCCGGCGCGCTGCGCGTCGCGCCCGTCTGCGTGCGGATCGCGTCGCACACGCGCCGGCTCGCGGCGGCCGTGCCGGCCTTCCGCGCGACGCTGGCCGCGACGCGCGTGCGCCGGCCGCTGCCCGGCACGCGGCTGTTCTCGGGGATCGACGGCGCGTCGGTGCTCGATGTCGACACGGGCCTCGACAAGCTCGCGCGGCAGATCGCGGAGCCGGTCGAGTGGGCGAGTTGTCTTGCCGCATGTGTGGAGGCGGGCGCCACCGCGTTTCTCGAACTCGGTCCCGGGCGCGCGCTGGCCGAGATGGCCGGCGGCGCGTATCCCGCGTTGCCGGCGCGCAGCCTCGCGGATTTCCGTTCCGTCGACGGCGTGACGAGCTGGCTCGCACGCGTCGCGCCCGGCTGATCGACGGGCTGAAACCCGGCTCGAAACACAGCGTCCGGGCACCGGTTCGGCACTGTGTGTTGCGCCGGCGCAGCAGCGTCGCAGCCGCCCCTTGCCACGCGAATTGGCGTCGCTACAATGGCGCCCGCCATGAGACCAGCCGCCTTCTTCCTCGCCGCGTTCTGCTGCGCGACGAGCGTCCACGCCAGCCAGATTCTGTCCGACGCCGCATCGGTCGGCACGTACTTTTCGTATGACAACGCGGCGGCCGACGCGACCGTCGACCTGATCGAACAGGCGCAGCGCCGCGTGCTGCTGGCCGGCTATACGCAGGTGCCGCCGGCTGTCGCGAGCGCGCTGCGCGTGGCCCGCGCGCGGGGGATCGAGGTGCGCGTGGTGCTGGTGCGCCCGCCGCGTGCGGGCAGGTACAGCGGCGCCGGCTACCTGAAATCCGCGGGTATCGACGTCGCGATCGATTCGCGGCATGGCGGCCCCGCGTCGCGTTTCGCGATCGTCGACGACAGCGTCGCGCTGACGACGCTGTCCGACGGCGCGGCCGAGCAGGCCGACACGGTCAACGTATTCCGGCGCGCGCCCGAACTCGCGCAGTCCTACGCGCAATCGTTCTGGCGGCTGTACCGGCAGGCCGGCGGCCTCTGACCCTTCCTGCGGCGCATTGCGCGCCGGTGTGACCCTGCTTGCATCGGCGCGACCGATGAACCATCCTCGTTGACAGGCGCCGGCGCGGCTTTCGCGCATCGGCGCAACGGCAGGGAGTCGATCGTGATCGAAAGCAGTTTTGCCGATCGCGCCGATGCCGGTCGCCAGCTGGCCGACGCGTTGCGCGAATACGCGGGGCGAAGCGATGTCGTCGTGCTCGCGTTGCCGCGCGGCGGTGTACCCGTCGCGTATCCGGTCGCCCGTAGCTGCGCGCGCCGCTCGACGTGCTGGTCGTGCGCAAGCTCGGCGTGCCGTTCGACCCCGAGCTCGCGATGGGCGCGATCGCGACGGGCGGCGGGACGCATCTGCAACGTTCGGTGATCCGCGACATGGACGTATCCGATGCACAACTCGCCGACGTGATCGCGCGCGAGACGGCCGAACTGCATCGTCGCGAGGCGCTGTATCGCGGCGCGGCGCCGCCGCTGGCGGTGGACGGGCGCATCGCGATCGTGGTCGACGACGGCGTCGCGACCGGCGCGACGATGCGCGTCGCGCTGCAGGCGCTGCGCGAGCGTCACCCGGCGCGCATCGTCGCGGCCGTGCCGGTTGCGCCGGCGGGTGCCGTGCGTGCGTTCGACGGTCTGGCCGATGCATTCGTCACGGTGTCGCAGCCGGCGCGGTTCTTCGGGATCAGCCAGTTCTACGCGCGCTTCGAGCAGACGAGCGACGACGAAGTGCGCGCGCTGCTCGACGCCGCGCGCCCGTGATGCGGCGTCAGGTTTGCCGGTTTCGGCGCGGGCGCGGTCGGCCGGCTTCCGCGAGCGCGAACACGCGCTGCAGCGCCGGATGGACGTTGCCGTGCCAGCGTGGCCCCGTAAACAACCCGTAGTGATCGCAATCATCGATGTCGACGCGATGGCGCTCGTCGTCCGAGAGGCCGCTGCACAGATCGAGCGCCGCATGCGTCTGCCCGGCGCCCGTGACTGCGTCGCGGGCGCCTTCGACGGTCAGCAGCGCGACATCGCGCAGCGCGGCCGGTTCGATGCGCCGGCCGTCCACATGCCACGCGCCGGTCGCGAGCAGCATGCGTTGAAACACGACGTCGACCGTGTCGAGGAAATAGTCGGCCGGCATGTCGAGCAGCGCCGTGTATTCGCGCAGTGCCCGCCGGGCGTCGGCGAGCCCGGTCATGTCGAAGCGGGAAGCTGCCAGCGCGTAGGTCTCGATCAGCGTCAGGAAGCGTTGCGGATACAGGAGCGCGATCTCGCCCTGTTGCAGATAGGTCGGGAACACGTGGCGGCCATGCCCGGCGAAGCCGGGCGGCACGATGTCGATCAGGTGACGCCGGCACCAGTCGAGCGAATGGGCCGCGGCCGCGGTGCCGAGCGCGCTCGGGTTCAGGCGCGCATCGATCGGGCCGCCGATCAGCGTGATACTCGCGGGCGGTGCGAGGCCGCGCGCGGCGCGCAGCGCCAGGGCGCCGAGCGCCGGTACGGTCGCCTGGCAAACGGCGACGACGTGCAGCGGCCGCTCGTCGTGCTGGAGGGTGCCGACGAAGCCGTCGAGCATCGCGACGTATTCGTCGAGCCCGAAACGGCCTGCCGCGAGCGGCACGTCGCGGGCATTGCGCCAGTCGGTCACGCAGACGTCGCCATCGGCGAGCAGCGTTTCGGCGGTTTCCCGCATCATCACGGCCGCGTGCCCGACGAGCGGCGCGCACAGCAGCACCGTGCGGCGCGCATCGGCGTGCGCGAAGCGCCGCAAGTCGCAAAACGGCGTGTGCGCGACGATCTGCTCGCTGACGGCGGGCCACGCGAGATCGAAGCCCGGCGGCGCGGCCTGTGGCCCGAGCAGCGGTTCGAACAGGTCGTCGTAGCACGATGACGCGGCGTGCGGCAGCGACGCCGTGGGCCATGCGTCGAACGCGTATCGCGTCGCCGCGCGCCATGCGCGCATCCATTCCCGCTGCTGCTCGACGACGGCATACCACATGGCGGACCCTGGGGCGGAAGGAGCGTGAACCTCCATTATGGTCATAGCGGCCGGGCAGCGGGAGCCCGATGTACGGCCGGCTGATGCGCGTCAAGCGCAGGGGCACGCTAGGCGCTGCCGGCCGCCGCTGCTACAGTCGTCAGGCCCATTCCCTCGAAGCGGAGCGTTCGCGATGAAGCTGATCGGCATGCTGGATTCCCCGTTCGTGCGCCGCGTCGCCATTTCGGCGAAGCTGCTCGACCTGCCGTTCGAACACGAGTCGATCTCGGTGTTTCGTCATATCGAGCGGTTCAGGACGCTCAACCCGGTCGTCAAGGCGCCGACGCTCGTGACCGACGGCGGCGCGACGCTGCTCGATTCGTCGCTGATCGTCGACTATCTCGACCACGTGGCAGCACCTGAGCGGCGCCTGCTGCCCGACGCCGTCGAGGCCCGGCTGCGCGCGCTGGTGCCGATCGGCTTCGCGCTGGCCGCCGCCGAGAAAACCGTGCAGGTCGTCTACGAGCAGGCGCTGCGCCCGTCGGACAAGCAGCACGAGCCGTGGGTGGATCGCGTGCTGAGCCAGCTCGAAGGTGCATACGGCGCGCTGGAGCCGCTGGTCGCGGCCGCCAACGGCTGGTTCGGCGGCGCGCGATTGTTGCAGTCGGACGTGACGGTCGCGGTGGCGTGGCGCTTCACGCAGTTCATGGCGGCCGATTACCCGGTGCTGGCGCGGATCGATCCGGCCCGTTATCCGGCGCTCGCCGCGCATTCCGCACGGGCGGAAGCGTTGCCGGCTTTCGTCGAAACGCCGCTCGTCTAGGTTTCGAAGCGGGGCGCCGGACTGTCGCGCACCGCTGTCGGCCGCCGTTCGCCCTTGTCCGGCAAGCCGCTGCCGATTGTTCTCGGCGGCTGACAAGTGACTTCGCATTCGCGCTGTTTATCCGGACGCGACCGATCCCTAGAATCCACTCCATCAAATCACGCATTGCCAGATGGAGCCGATGATGAAAGCCCTGATCGAATCGAGCCTGTACCACCCGTCCGTCGTGTTGGCGCTTGCCGGGCTCACGCAGCTGATGGTCGAGCGCGATTTCAATCTCGGCCAGGTCGGAATGATCGTCGCGGCGCGCGGTGCGCAGGCAGCCGTGTCGCGGTCGCGCGCGCTGATCTTCTGCCGTCACTGCGAAGCGCAGGCATGAAGGCGTTCGCGCCGACTGAATGAAAAAAAAGCCCGGCCGGCGCAAGCCGGTCGGGCAGATCGGGTTCGATCGGGCCCCGGCTTCGGCCGGGGCTTTTTCATTGCGCGACGCTTACGCGCGGGCGGGAGTCGCGACGCCGTAGACCTCCGATTCGTCGTCGTCCTCGCGCAACTGGCGCGCGAGCTGGTGCGCTTCGCGGCGCGTCGCGACGGCCGGCGGCGAGCCCTTCAGCGGCTGGCGCGCGGTTTCGGCGAGCGCGACGACCGACACGATGCCGATCAGCGCGGCGCCCATCATGTAGTACGCGGGCATCATCAGGTTGTGCGTCACGTCGACGAGCCACGCGGTCACCAGCGGCGTCGTGCCGCCGAACAGCGACACCGACACGTTGAAGCCGATCGCGAGCGCGCCGTAGCGGATCTCGGTCGGGAACAGCGCGGGCAGCGCCGACGGCATCACGCCCGTGAAGCACGACAGCAGCACGCCGAGGATCAGCAGGCCGCCGAACACCGACGCCGTGGTGCCCGTGTGGATCAGCATCAGCGACGGGATCGACAGCACCAGCAGGCCCACGCAGCCGGCGAGCATCACCGGCTTGCGGCCGACCTTGTCCGACAGGCGGCCGGCGTACAGCGTCATCGGCATCATCAGCACCATCACGAGCAGCACCAGCACGAGGCTGTGCGATTCGTCGAAGTGCAGCGTCGACGACATGAAGCTCGGCAGGTACGACAGCACCATGTAGTCGGTCACGTTGAAGATCAGCACGAGGCCGACGCACAGCAGCAGCGCACGCCAGTTACGCAGCAGCGTCTCGCGAAAGCGCGCCTTCGGCACGGCCTTGTCCTGCGCTTCGCGCTCTTCGGCCTGGCGCTTGAACGCGGGCGTTTCCTCGAGCTTCATCCGGATGTACAGACCGATCAGGCCGAGCGGCCCGGCGATCAGGAACGGCACGCGCCAGCCCCACGACAGCAGCGCTTCCTGCGACAGCGACGCGGTGAGCAGTGCGACGACGCCCGCGCCCAGCACATAGCCGATCAGCGTGCCGAATTCGAGGAAGCTGCCCATGAAGCCGCGGCGCTTGTCGGTCGAGAACTCGGCGATGAAGGTGGCCGCGCCGCCGTACTCGCCGCCGGTCGAGAAGCCCTGCACGAGGCGGGCGACGAGCAGCAGGATCGGGGCCATGATGCCGATCGACGCATAGCTCGGGATCAGGCCGATCGCGAAGGTGCCGACGGCCATCATGATCATCGTGGCGGCGAGCACGCGCTGGCGGCCGATGCGATCGCCGAGCGGGCCGAACACCATGCCGCCGAGCGGGCGCACGAGGAACGCGGCCGCGAACGTGCCGAAGGTGGCCAGCAACTGCGCGGACGGGCTGCTGGACGGAAAGAACACCTTGCCGAGCGTGACGGCGATATAGCTGTAGACGCCGAAGTCGAACCATTCCATCGCATTGCCGATGGCCATTGCGCTGACGGCGCGCTTGAGCAGGCTCTGGTCGACGACGGTGATGTCGTCCGCGGCGAGCGGGGCTTCGCCGGACGACGAAGCGGGGGAAGAGACAGCGGTCGGGCTGACGTGTGTTGCGGTCAAGGTCATGCACTCCTTTGACAGCGCCGGAACGGGCGGGCCGTCCGACACGGTTTGCCGGCGAGCGCGGTGTCGTGTGCTGCGCGTCGGGGCAGACCATTAAGCACTTACTGCATAGAGGGCAGCAAAGGGCCAAGGGGCTGCTTCGACGCGGGCCCGATGGGCCGTCGCGACAGTGCGCTCATGAAGAATGGGCCGCGTAATGCAGGCGGCGGATGCCGGTGCGGACGATGGGTCCGGCGTGCCGGCAACGCCCCGGAGGGGCAGCGAAACGAGAAAAGCGGGCCTGTCGGGCGGGCTTTCCTGTGGATGCAATTTCGATCGAGGCACCGGGCCGCAACGTGCGGACGGACTTCTCTCAAAATCGAAAAGACAGAGATTGAATGTTGAAACAGGCGACATGATAGCACGATGACGGACGATCGTGCAAATTGCCCGGAATCGCCCGTCTGGCGGGGCATCCCGGGGAGCCTGCTCGGGTATGATCGGCGGCGCGCGGCGCGGCGCGGCCGTGCCGGCCGCCGCGACGGGGCTGAATTCGCGAGGAACCGGATGACCGAACTGATGAGGATCGCGGCGCTGTTCGCCGCTACTGCGCTGGCCGAAATCGTCGGCTGCTACCTGCCGTGGCTCGTGCTGAAGGCCGGGCGCCCGGCCTGGCTGCTGGTGCCCGCGGCGTTGTCGCTCGCGTTGTTCGCGTGGCTGCTGACGCTGCACCCGAGCGCGGCGGGGCGCACGTATGCCGCGTACGGCGGCGTCTATATCGCGGTGGCGTTGATCTGGCTGCGGGTGGTCGACGGTGTCGCGCTGACCCGCTGGGACGTGGCCGGCGCGGTGCTCGCGCTCGGCGGAATGGCCGTCATCGCGCTGCAGCCGCGCGCCTGAGCGGCGCGGCCGCGGCGCGTGCCGCGTGCCTCAGGCTGCTTCGGCGGTATCCGTGTCGGCGGGCTGGCGCCACACGCAGGTGCCCTTGACCGACTTGTCGAGCTCGTCGAGCTGAGCCTGGTGCGCGGCAAGCTCGTCTTCGCTCGCGGTCACCACGGCCAGGTCGAGCGCGGCGAGCGACACGCGTTTGCCGTTCGCCGCGCCGCCGTCGGCGCTCGCGTCGTCGAGCATGTCGATCACGAGGCTGTCCTGGCCGCGCGTCATCGCGAGATAGACCTCGGCGAGCAGCTCCGAGTCGAGCAGTGCGCCGTGCAGCGTGCGGTGCGCGTTGCTGATGCCGAAGCGGTCGCACAGCGCGTCGAGCGAATTGCGCTTGCCGGGGAACATCTGCTTGGCCTGCACCAGCGTGTCGATCACGCCGCCGCAATGCTCGGTGAACGGCGGCAGGCCGAGCCGCGCGAATTCGGCGTCGAGGAAGCCCAGATCGAACGGCGCGTTGTGGATGATCAGCTCGGCGTCCTTCACGAAGTCGAGGATCTGGTGGGCGACTTCCGCGAATTTCGGCTTGTCGCTCAAGAATTCGGTCGTGAGGCCATGCACCGCCAGTGCGCCCGGATCGCTGTCGCGCTCGGGGTTCACGTAGAAGTGCAGGTTGTTGCCGGTGAGCCGCCGGTTCAGCAGCTCGACGCAGCCGATTTCGATGAGACGGTCGCCCGTGCGGGCGTTCAGGCCGGTGGTTTCGGTATCGAGAATGATCTGGCGCATATCGGGAAAAGCAACGAAAACAGGAGAGGGCGGCCGGGGTTCAGGCGGCCAGCGATTCGACGCCGCGGTTCGCGAGCGCGTCCGCGCGCTCGTTTTCGGGATGGCCCGCGTGGCCCTTGACCCAGCGCCACTCGATCTCGTGCTGAGCGACGAGCGCGTCGAGCCGCTTCCACAGGTCGGCATTCTTCACGGGCGTCTTCGCCGCGGTGACCCAGCCTTTCTTCTTCCACCCGTGGATCCACTCGCTGATGCCTTTCTGCACGTATTGCGAGTCGGTATGCACGATCACCCGGCACGGCCGCTTCAGCGCTTCGAGCGCGGCGATCACGCCCATCAGCTCCATGCGGTTGTTGGTCGTGTTCGGCTCGCCGCCGAACAGTTCCTTTTCTTGACTGCCGTAGCGCAGCAGGGCGCCCCAGCCGCCGGGGCCGGGGTTGCCCTTGCAGGCGCCGTCGGTATAGATGTCGATGGTGTCGGTTGTCATGAACGTTCTTGGTGAGTGGTCGGGGAGGCCGCCGGCGTCAGGCCCGGTGCGAGCACGGGCTTCTTCATCTTGATCGGGCCGACGAGGCGCATGCCGCGCACGCGCTTGACGGCCGTCACCATGTAGACGGCGCCGAAGATCGGCCACCAGCGGTCGCCGGCGGCCTCCATGAAGCCGTAGCGGGCCAGCCACTGGTCGGTGGCGAGCGGCGGCCGGTAGCAGCCGAAGCGGCCGCGTTCGAGGTCGAAACCGAGCAGCTTGATCCAGTCCTTGAGCCGGATGAACGCGATCTGGTCGCGCGTGGCCGGCACGAACGGGCGGTTCGCCATGCGCCCGAACGACTGCCGCATGCCCCACAGGCTCAGCGAATTGAAGCCGGTGATCACGAGCTGGCCTTCCGGCATCAGCACGCGCTCGGCCTCGCGCAGCAGACGGTGCGGGTCGGACGTGAATTCGAGCGTGTGCGGCATCACGATCAGGTCGACGCTCTGCGACTCGAACGGCAGGTCGAGCAGATCGCACCACGTCGTGCTGCGATCGGCGGGCGCGTGGGCCGCCGTGTGTGCTTCGCGCGCCCACGGATACTGATACGGCGCGCTCGCGCCGCTCGCCGGGTCGAGCACGAGGCCGCGATACGGCATGCGGTTCTCGCGCAGTGCGTCGAGCTGCGGCAGGCCGAGCTGCAGCGCGTGGAAGCCGAAGACGTCGGATACGATCCGGTCGAGCTGCGCCTGCTCCCAGCCCAGCACGTAACGGCCGGGCGGCGAGTCGGTCCAGGCGGGCCAGTCTATAATTTGACGGTCAGACATAACGATGATTGCGCGCCTATGAACGAGCTGGAATACGTGCCGGTTCCGGCATTCGAAGACAACTATATCTGGCTCGTCTCGGACGGCCGCGATGCGATCGCCGTCGACCCGGGTGAAGCCGCGCCCGTACGCCGGGTTCTTGCCGAACGAGGCTGGCGGTTGACCGCTATTTTACTCACGCACCACCACGCCGACCACGTCGGCGGTGTCGAGGCGCTGCAGCATAGCCAACCGGCCGATGTTCCGCTCACCGTTTACGGCCCCGCGGCCGAAGCGATCGGCGTGGTCACGCGGCCGCTGTCGGGCGGCGATCGCGTGACGCTCGACGCGCCCGCGGTCGCATTCGACGTGCTCGACGTGCCCGGCCATACACGCGGCCACATTGCTTACTTTCAGGCGGCCGGTCAAGGCGCGGCCGGGCAGGGCAACGCGGTGCCGCACGTGTTCTGCGGCGACACGCTGTTCTCGTGCGGCTGCGGCCGTCTGTTCGAAGGCACGCCCGCGCAGATGCTCGCGTCGCTCGACGCGCTCGCCGCGTTGCCGGGCGACACCCGCGTGCATTGCGCACACGAATACACGCTGTCGAACATCCGCTTCGCGCTCGCGTGCGAGCCGGGCAATGCGGCACTCGCCGCGTGGCGCGACGACGCACAGGCGCTGCGTGCGCGCGGCGTGCCGACGCTGCCCACTACGATCGCGCACGAGCGTGCCGTTAACCCGTTCATGCGGGCCGACAGCGCGGCGATCCACGCGACGCTCGAGGCCGAGCTGCACGAAACGGTGACGGATCGCCTGGCGGCGTTCACGCTGATGCGCGAATGGAAAAACCGGTTCCGGTGACGTTTTCCGGAGGACTCCAAAG
>NZ_BCPP01000096.1:0-12167 GCF_016586125.1 Burkholderia sp. E168m23 | reverse complement strand
CCGCTGGTCAGCTTCTTGACGACGCCGCCCTTGAAGTCGCGCAGCTTGTCGAGGTCGACTTGGGGCTTGCCGAACGTGATGCCGTGCGACGCGAGCGCTGCGGCTTCCTCGACGACCAGCGCCGTGTGCAGCAGCGCTTTCGACGGGATGCAGCCGACGTTCAGGCATACGCCGCCGAGTGTCGAATAGCGTTCGATGAGCACCGTCTTCATGCCGAGGTCGGCGGCGCGGAACGCGGCCGAGTAGCCGCCGGGGCCGGCGCCGAGCACGAGCATGTCGCACTCGATGTCGGCTGAGCCGCCGTAGCTGCCGGCTTGCGGCGCCGGAGCGGCAGCGGCTGCGGCTGCGGCCTGTGCCGGAGCCGCAGCCGGTGCCGCGGCCGCGACGGGCTTGGCGGGCTCTGGTGCTTTCGCCGGTGCGGTGGCGTTTGCGGACGCTTCGACGAGTGCGATCACGGTGCCTTGGGAGACTTTGTCGCCGGCTTTGACTTTGATTTCCTTGATGGTGCCTGCGATGTGGCTGGGCACTTCCATGGATGCCTTATCGGATTCGAGCGTGAGGAGCGTTTGCTCTTTTTCGATCACGTCGCCGGGTTTGATGTTGACTTCGATGACATCGATGCCGTTGAAATCGCTGATATCTGGAACTTTGACTTCGATGAGACTCATGTACGTCCCCTTCTTGTTGGCTACGGAGAGAGGGAATGGAAACTCGCGCGATGAACCGGCCACGGCCTGACAAGAGAACGCGAACCTGGGCAGAACCACCTTTGCTGTCCGCCCAAGGACGCGCCTTTCTTTTGGTTACTTTTCTTTGGAAGACAAAGAAAAGTAACCGCCGCCCCGCGCAGGGGCGACGCTAGCAGACCGTATGCAAAACAGGTTCAACGACAGTACGGGGCGCACCGACAAAAACGCACGCCCCCGCGAGCCCCTCTTCTCATCAAAGAATGATGCGACGGAAATCCGCGAGCAACGCGCCAAGATAAGCATTGAACCGCGTGGCTTCGGCGCCATCGATCACGCGATGATCGAACGCCAGGGAAAGCGGCATCGTCAACCGCGGCACGAACTGCTTGCCGTCCCACACCGGCTTCATCTGCCCGCGCGACAACCCGAGGATCGCCACTTCCGGCGCGTTGATGATCGGCGTGAAGTGCGTGCCGCCGATCCCGCCGAGCGACGAGATCGAGAAGCAGCCACCCAGCATCTGATCGGGCTTGAGCTTGCCGTCGCGCGCGGCCTTCGACAGCTCGGCCATTTCCTTCGCGATGTCGACGAGGCCCTTCTTGTCCGCATCGCGGATCACCGGCACGACCAGACCGTTCGGCGTGTCGGCCGCGAACCCGATGTGGTAGTACTGCTTGAACACCAGGTTGTCGCCGTCGAGGCTCGCGTTGAAGGTCGGGAATTTCTTCAGCGCGGCCACCACCGCCTTGATCACGAACGCGAGCATCGTGAACTTCACGCCCGCCTTTTCGTGCTCCTTGTTCAGCTGCACGCGCAGCGCTTCGAGCTCGGTGATGTCCGCTTCGTCGTTGTTCGTGACGTGCGGGATCATCACCCAGTTGCGATGCAGGTTCGCGCCCGAGATCTTCTTGATGCGCGACAGCGGCTTCGGCTCGAACGGGCCGAACTTCGCGAAGTCGACCTTCGGCCACGGCAGCAGGTTCAGCTCGCCGCCGCCTGCCGGCGCGGCTGCCGCGCCCGGCGCCGCGCGCTGGCCCGACATCACGCCCTTCACGAAGCCCGTGATGTCGTCCTTGGTGATGCGGCCCTTCGGGCCGCTGCCCGACACGCGCGCGACGTCGACGCCGAGCTCGCGCGCGAACTTGCGCACCGACGGCGATGCGTGGCTGGCGCGAGACGGCTCGCCTTCGCGCGCCGGCGCGTGATGCAATGGCGCGGATGCGGAGTTCAGTTCGGGCGCCGGCGCAAGCGCCGGCACCAGCCCTGTCGCGACATTCGCCGACGGACACGCGAGATCGCGCGCAGCCGAGGCGGCCGGAGGCACAGGCGCCGCGTCGTCCTGCCGCTCGCCGTCGCTGTCGAGCAGCGCGATCAACGTGCCTTGCGACACCGTCTCGCCGACGGCGACCTTCATCTCCTTGATCACGCCAGCGGTGGGACTGGGCACATCCATCGTCGCCTTGTCCGACTCGAGCACGACGAGCGACTGCTCCCGTTCGACGCGTTGTCCGACTCCCACCAGAACTTCGATCACGGGGATGTTCTTGTAATCGCCGATATCCGGCACTTCTATTCGTGTCACCCGCACATTCGTCTCCAACAGCAAGCATTTCAACAGTCAACGCCCCCTCTTCATCAGGTCGGACGCACTTGATTCGATCGGATTTCCCGCGATGGACCGATGGACGCGCAAGGCCTTCGAGCAGCCACTTCGCGCGCCGCTCGCACGACGCTCACCGGTCAACGGGTGCTAGACCAGCCAGGGTTCGGTCAGCCCGGTTCCGCTTCGCCCGTATCGGTCGATCGCCTGACGCACGACGTCAGGGTCCTGCCGGCCCTCGTCGACGAGTGCTTTCAGCGCGGCGATCACGATCGACGCACGGTCCACTTCGAAGAACGCACGCAACGCCGCACGTGTATCGCTGCGCCCGAAGCCGTCGGTGCCGAGCACGACGTAGCGGGACGGTACATACGCGCGGATCAGCTCGGGCACGGCGCGCACATAGTCGGTCGCGGCGATCACCGGTCCACGTGCGGCGCCCAGGGCGGCCGTCACGTAGGGCACCGCAGGCTCGCCGTGATCCAGTAGCCGCTGCGCACGCTCCGCGGACACGCCGTCGCGATGCAATTCGGTAAAGCTCGTCACGCTCCAGACGGCCGCGTCGATATTCCAGTCGTCTTTCAACATCCGTGCCGCGGCCTGGACCTCACCGAGAATCGCGCCCGAGCCGAGCAACTGCACCTGCGCGATCTCGATCTGCGCGGGCTCCAGCACGTACATCCCCTTGAGCACGCCGCTACGGACGCGATCGAGATCCGCTTCAGTCAACGAACGTTGTGCGTAGTTTTCGTTGGTGACCGTCATGTAGTAAAAGACGTCGCGCTGACGCGCGATCATCTCCTGCATGCCCTCGTCGACGATCATCGCCACTTCGTACGCGAAGGCCGGATCGTACGCGCGGCAGTTCGGTATCGTCGAGGCCGCGAGGTGGCTCGTGCCGTCTTGATGCTGCAGACCTTCACCGCCGAGCGTCGTCTTGCCGGCCGTCGCGCCGATCAGGAAACCGCGCGCGCGCTGATCGGCAGCCGCCCAGATCAGGTCGCCGATGCGCTGGAAACCGAACATCGAGTAGTAGATATAGAACGGCAGCATCGTCAGATCGTGCACGCTGTATGACGTCGCCGCGGCAATCCACGACGACACCGCGCCCGCCTCGGAGATGCCCTCTTCCAGAATCTGGCCGCCGGTATCCTCACGGTAATAAAGCATCGAACCCATGTCTTCCGGCTCGTACAGTTGACCGAGCGGAGAATAGATGCCGATTTGCCGGAACAGATTCGCCATGCCGAAGGTGCGCGCCTCGTCGGCGACGACGGGCACCACACGCGGCCCCAGCTCGGCGTCCTTCAACAGGTTGCCGAGCATGCGCACGAACGCCATCGTGGTCGACATTTCCTTGTCGTTGGTATCGAGCGCGAATCGTCCCCACGACGACATCGCGGGCACGGCCGGCGCGTGCGACGCCGCTGTGCGCCTGCGCGGAAGGTAGCCGCCCAGCGCCGCACGGCGCGCGTGCAGATACTGCATGACGGCACTGCTTTCGTCCGGCTTGTAGAACTTGAGTTGTTCGACATCGTCGTCGGAGAGCGGCAGGCGAAAGCGGTCGCGAAACGCCTTCAACTGTTCGATGTCGAGCTTCTTCTGCTGATGTGTGGTCATGCGCCCCTGGCCGATCGAGCCCATGCCGAAGCCCTTCATCGTCTTCGCGAGAATCACCGTAGGTTGCCCGCTGTGTTTCGACGCCTTGTCGTAGGCAGCGTGCAATTTGCGCACATCGTGGCCGCCGCGCCGCAGGCGGTCGATATCGTCGTTGCTCAGATGCGCGGCGAGTGCGGCCAGTTCGGCGTTCTGACCGAAAAAGCGGTCACGATTGTAGGCACCGTCGTTGGCGGAAAAAGTCTGGAACTGGCCGTCCACGGTGTGCGCGAACGCGCGCAACAGCGCCCCACTGCGATCGCGTGCGAACAGGGGATCCCAGTCCGAACCCCACAACACCTTGATGACGTTCCAGCCCGCCCCCGTAAACTGCGCCTCGAGTTCGTCGATGATGCGGCCATTGCTGCGCACCGGTCCGTCGAGCCGCTGCAAATTGCAGTTGATCACGAACACGAGATTGTCGAGCCGCTCGCGCGCGGCCAGCGACAGCGCGCCGATCGCCTCGGGTTCGTCCATTTCGCCATCGCCGAAATAGCCCCACACCTTGCGGCCTTCCGTGCGTTGCAGTCCGCGGTTCTGCAGATAGCGCATGAAGCGCGCCTGGTAGATCGAGTTGATCGGCCCAATGCCCATCGAGCCGGTCGGGAACTGCCAGAAGTCCGGCATCAGCCACGGATGCGGGTAGGAACACAGGCCCGCACCGGTGATTTCCTGTCGGTAATGCTCGAGATGCGCTTCGTCGAGAAAACCTTCGAGGTAAGCCCGCGCGTAAACGCCCGGCGCGGAATGGGGTTGAAAATAGACGAGATCGCCACCGTTGGCATCGTTCGCGCCGCGAAAGAAATGATTGAAGCCCACTTCGAACAGGTCGGCCGCCGACGCATAGCTGGCAATATGCCCGCCGAGTTCACCGTAGGCGCGATTGGCCCGCACGACCATGGCCAGCGCATTCCAGCGCAGCGCGGCGGCAAGCTTTTCTTCGATATCGAAGTCTCCCGGATACGGCGGCTGCTGAGCGACGGCGATCGTATTCACGTAGGGCGTGACATTGAGGCGCGCCGTTGCGATACCGTTGGACGACGCGTGGGCCGCGAGCCGATCGAACAGGTACTGAGCCCGTTCGGCACCGGCATGCCGAACCACGCCATCGAGCGCATCGAGCCATTCGGCGGTTTCGAGTGGGTCGTCGTCGACTTTCGTCTGGCCCAGGGAAAGGATCGAGGGTGTCCCCGTCGATAAGTCGGTCATCTTGCAACTCCGTAAAAGCAATGCGAGTTCAGTGGCGAGTGCGCAAAGATTACGGGGGATGCCGCAGAATGTGTGGTCGTATTGAAGGCCGCCAAAGCGGTATCGGCTGCAGTGTCTTCTGCGGAATGCGCGATCTACAGCATTTCTATTCGATGCGCGCGGTCTCGCATGGAGAACCCGGCGTCACGGGCGGGAAAATGGGCGAAGGCGCGGCTTCATGCATCGCCCACAACGTCCGCTGCGCCATCCGCTCGGTCGTCCATCTCGGTCGCAGCCGCCGGCGCGAGCCCGGCCTCCGATTGCGTGCGAGCCAGCGCGGCGAAATAGCGGCCTGGCGAATGCCCGAGCGCTTTCTTGAACATGGTGATGAAGGCGGTTACCGACTCATAGCCGAGCTCGTCCGACACGCGTTGCACGGAAGCGCCGCCGGCAAGCTCGCGCACCGCAACGAGCAGTTGCAACTGCTGCCGCCAGCGGCCGAAGGTCAGTCCCGTTTCACTGACGACGAGTCTTGCCAGCGAACGCTCGCTCATGGCGAGACGCTTCGCCCATTGCGCGACGGTGCTGCGATCGCCGGGATTGGCGTTCAATGCGTCCGCCATCTGCCGGATGCGCGGATGATCCGTAACCGGCAGATAGAGGCGCTCGACCGGCATCAACGTCAGCTCATGCAACAGCACGCGCGCAAGCCGGTCGGTATGGCCGCCCTGCTCGTAGTCGAGCGGCGCACCGGCCAGATGCAGAATCATTTCGCGCAGCATCGGCGAAATGGACAGCGTGCAGCACTCCGTCGGCAAGTCGACGACACCGGGCTCGGCGAACAGATAGCAAAGCCGGGCATTGGGTGTCGCATGGTTACTGTGCGGCATCTCGCCGGGAATCCAGACGCCGCATTGCGGCGGGACGATCCAGAACGCGCCCGCGACCCGGCAGGTCACGGCGCCGTGCAACGCCAGCACCAGCTGCCCCTTCTGATGCTTGTGAACCGGAATTTCGGCAGCATGCTCGTCGACGTGCATGCACATCGCTACCGCCGGCCGATCGATCGCGTCCGGATCCGCAAAATCAGGAAGGCTAACGTAACGGTTCATATCGGGCATTCTAGCGACATGTTGAAATTGTGGCGAACGATGCGAAGCATAAGCAGGCACAGCCGCATCACGTGCCACGCTGGAATGGCGCCACGACTTCATTGCGCGAGACCGCCCCTTCCCGGACGCCCGACGTCCGGGCTCGCGCGTGAGCGGTTCGACGGTGTCGATGCCCATGCAGTCCGGTTCGGCCCCGATTGTGCTTCGTACATGGGCTGTGGCGCGTCACGTGCACGCTCGACGAGCCGGGCGAACCCCACGATGGCGTCGAGCAGATCGGCGTGGACGGCACCGCGAAGTTCAGCGGGCCACCGACCGCGAATTACGCTTCGATCGACCGCTCTCACCGCACAATCTGCCGAACGGAGCACCGCCGCGGCAACACAAGAATAATAAATACTGCCTGGACTGCGGCAATATTTCTCCGTGCAATCAAGATGACTTCACGATCCCGGCGCCCCGGATTTCTTCAAACGCAATGAAATACGGAGCGACGGAATAATAAATCAAGCGAGACAGTTTTTTCACACCAATACCGAACGGACGATGGCGCCGCACCATTGTGCATGGCGCTCGCCCCGTTCGGGACGGGACGGCACGGTCGTCGATCGAATCCGCCGGGCCGCCGCATTTGCATCAACAATCAGCTTCGTAAATTTATCAAGTATTCGTCGCATTAATCGTCGATTCTTCAATCCCATTTTAATGGCACCGAATGCTCGCCCATTCGCGCCACCACCTTTAACCCGGCAAGAAAATGCAATACCCGAAGTAAAACCTTTTCTTTTAACGCGAGGAGAACGATGTGGAAATACGGAAAATCAACGTCTACGACATCATCGACAGTCGCAGAATCGGCAGGAGGCAGTATTTCATCGTCGCCTTCTGCGCGCTGCTGATGCTTTTCGACGGCTTCGACACCCAGGTCATCAGCTTCATCGTGCCCGTTCTCGCGAAAGAATGGCAACTGCCCAAGGCGGTATTCGGCGCGATTTTTTCAGCGGTGTTCTTCGGGTTGCTGATCGGCAATTTCGGCATTCCGTTCGCGACCCGACGCTTCAGCACGAAGAAGATCGCTTTCGTGGCAACCGCTGCTTTCGGCCTGTTCACCGTCCTGACCGTCTTTGCCACCAGCGTGCCGCAGCTGATCGCCTTGAGGTTCCTCACCGGCATCGGGCTCGGAGCGGCCACGCCTTGCGCGGTGGGCCTCGTTTCGGAATTCAGCCCGAAGAGAACCCGCGCGACTTTCGTCATTCTCGTCTACATGGGATATGCGCTGGGGTTCATCTTCGCGGGCATCTGCAGCAGCGCGTTGATCCCGCGGTTCGGCTGGGAAGGCCCACTGTGGCTGGGCGGGCTCGCGGCAGTCGGCTTGACGGTGTTGCTCGTCCCGCTGCTGCCGGAATCCGTGGCCTACCTGTCGGCGAACGCGCAGCCCGGTGAATTGCTTCGTGCAACCAAGCGCCTCTTTCCCGATTTCACGCTGCAAGCGGACAGCGAACTGGTCACTCACGAAGAGAAGCCGGCAGACGCAAGTGTGCTCGGGTTGTTCTCCGCACAATTCCGCGTGGGGACATTCCTGCTGTGGGCCGTATTCGCCATCAACCTGGCCGCGTTCTATTTTCTGCAGAGCTGGCTGCCGACCGTTCTCGCGTCCATCTCGTTCCCACCCGCGCTCGTGGTCTGGGCGACCATCACCGTGATCATCGGCGGCATGGTGGCCAGTCTGCTGATGGGACCCATCATGGATCGCACGAGCCCTTACAGAATTCTGTCCGCGGTCTACGTCGGCGGCGCCGTGTCGATGTACGCAATCTCCATCGCGATCGGCTCATCGCATCTCGCTTTACTCACGACGATCTTCTTTTGCGGCTTTTGCATCAGCGGCGGACAAACCTGCGCGATCGCGTTGTGCACGCTGTTCTATAGCCCGGAATTGCGCGCCCCGGGCGTCGCGTGGGCCTACGGATTCGGTCGGCTCGGCGCCGCGGGCGGCACTTACCTCGCGGGCGTCCTGTACGCGAACAACTGGAGCGTCGACGCGATGTTTCGCGTGGCAGCCGCGCCAATCCTCATTGCAGCGGCTTGCGTGGCGCTGATGGGCGCTTGCTATGGCCTGACGAAGAACGGCCTGAAGAAATCCTTTTCGGCCTGACCGGTACCGCTCGCTGAATCGATGAACGTCAAGTGAACCGTTCTTTTGTATGGCCTTTTGATTGCGGAGATCTCATGAAAACCAAAAAAATCGAAATCATTGTCGGCTCGCTCGTGGGGCTGGCCAGTTCCGTCGCGCATAGCCAGAGCAGCGTCACACTCTATGGCGAGATCGACAACGGCATTCATTACCAGACCAACGTAGGCGGCGGCAAAGCCGTCTACATGGACTCGCTGGACGGCATCGACGGCAGCCGCTGGGGGCTGACCGGCAAGGAAGACCTGGGTGGCGGTCTCAAGGCGATTTTTACGCTCGAGTCCGGCATCAACGTGAACAACGGACAGTTTGCCCAGGGCGGCACGGCGTTCGGCCGGCAGGCTTTCGTCGGACTGAGCAGCGACACTTACGGCTCTCTCACCGCCGGCCGTCAATACGACATGGTGTGGTATTTCCCCGAGTTTCTTGCCGGATCCGCGGCGGTTGGCGACCTGCCGAGCGCGCATCCGGGAGATTTCGACAACACCAGCAACAGCGTGCGATTCAACAACTCCGTGCGCTACATGAGCCCGGACTTCCGCGGCTTCTCCTTTGGCGTCGAATATAGCCTTGGCGGCGTACCCGGCGACTTCACGTCGATGTCGGGCTATTCGCTTGGAGTCGGTTACACACACGGTCCGCTTCAGATCGGCGCGGCGTTCGATTACTTCAAACACCCGACCTCGACGCCAGGCAACGGATGGTTCACCAACTATGCAAGCGGCTTCAATCTGCTGGCCTCCTCTCTGAACTCGGCCTATCAGGTCGCGCAGGCCTATCAGGACGCCGTCATCGCGGCGGCCTACACGATCGGAAACGCGACGATCAGCGCATCGTATTCGAACGTTCAATACGCCAATCTCGGTGCGGGGTTCATGAACGGTACCGCCGTCTTCAACAACTACGACATCGGGTTGAACTACCGTGTCACGCCGGTCTTTTTCGTCGGCGTCGCGTACGACTACATGAACGCGCGGAGCGTCACGACGGCACAAGGCAATGCCGTCGGCAACCAGCACTACAATCAGGTGGCGTTCACGCTGGATTATCTGCTGTCGAAGCGTACCGACGTGTACTTCTCCGGCGGCTGGCAGCGCGCTTCGGGCACATCGTCGACGGGCGCGCCAGCCGTCGCCAACATCGGCGGCTCCGGAGATTCGTCGAATAACCACCAGATGGTTTATCGGCTCGCTATACGACATAAGTTCTGAGCGTGGCTCGCCCTGGAGCCTACATGACGATGCAGCGATATTGCAGCGCCAGCATGCGGACGCCAGGGTCATTGTTCAAGGCTGCTGGTTCGACGCCTGCAAGGATGGCGTCGCCACCGCGCCTGCATCGCGGACATCCCGATTCCGGCGAGCCTGCGCCATATCGGGCGGATAGGTCCGCTGCCTGGGCGAGTGAGTCGAAATCCAGCCGTCGCGTTCTGCCTGAACGAGTTCGGCCCGCACTTCGGCGCGCGTCTTTCCGCTCGTGACCACGGCCGCGGCGCAGCCCGCATCGACTACACCGGCGCTCGCGGCAAACGGGATGCACGTGACGAACCAGAGTATCGCTGCAATTGTCGTGCGCATGAGAATCTCCTTCCTTGTGAGGCCGTGGCGCCGCGCTCAGACGAAGCCATACATGGTGAACAACATGACGTACGGGATCTGCTGTCCCGCCGAATTGCAGACCATGACGTCGGCCCTCTGAATGGCGCACGCGGACACGATTGCCTTTGCGACTTTCGAAATGACAAGTTTCATGATGATTAACTCCCCAATCTGACCCGACCTTACGGTCGATCTCTCGGCAATCCGTCGATGGTGCTGAGCAGCGCTCGAAGCGCTGCATCATGGGTTCATGACGCATCGCGGCCATCGACATCGCACAACGCTTGTTCACTACCGGGTCGAAGCACGGGAACCCGGCACGTCGGTGCTTTGAAGCGTCTGCGTGATGCGTACTTTATCGACATCCAGCCAGCATGAATTTGTGGAAGATGACAACGCATCTGCAAAAACTGCCAGAGTTTTGCTGATGCACGATGTCCTGTCGGCGGTCCATTGCCGAACCGCGCGCCGATTCGAGGCGGTCGTTCGGAGACAGCGCCAAATGCCGGACGATCGGATCGGGATCGACTTTCATCTGCTTCGCCTGATCGTCGTCGAGCCGTCGGCCAAAGCAAAGTCGTCAACGTTCGCGAAGTAAAAATGTCACTTCAGACGTCGATACGGGGCATGCAGATTGCATGGACGAGCCTGACCGAGGCCCCACACGATGCACCTCGCACGCGCGAAAGCGCGGCGACGTGCATACTGGCGTGGCTCGCTCCACCCGCCGCTTGCGGCCGTATCGCAAGAGCATCACCACGAGGAGGCTCACGCATGACGACGCCGTTCGAACCGGGCGACCATGTCCGCTGGAATTCCGAAGCCGGTTACGTGACCGGCACGATCATCGCGGTGCACACGCAGGATTTCGACTACAAGGGCCATCGTCATCGCGCGTCGCCCGACGATCCCCAATACGAAATCAAAAGCGATCGCACCGACCACATCGCCGCGCATCGCGGCCGCGTGCTCGAACGCGTCGCCGGCAAGGAGCGCACGTGACGCTCCCGTTCTACACGATCGGCCATTCGAACCGCACGCTCGACGAACTCGTCGCGATGCTGCGGGCCGTCGACATCACGCTGCTCGTCGATATCCGCAAGATGACGCGCTCGCGCACCAACCCGCAGTTCAACGAGGCAACGCTGCCCGACGCGCTGGCCGCTGCCGACATCGGCTACGAGCACATCGCCGAGCTCGGCGGGCTGCGCGGCAAGTCGCGCGACGTGCCCGACGCACTCAACGGCTTCTGGACGAACCGCAGCTTCCATCGGTACGCCGACTACGCGCTGTCGCCGGAATTCCGCGCCGGCCTCGCGCGGCTGATCGCGCTCGGGGAGCAGCAGCGCTGCGCGCTCATGTGTTCGGAGGCCGTCTGGTGGCGCTGTCACCGGCGTATCGTGTCCGACTACCTGCTCGCGCGCGGCGAGACGGTGCTGCACATCATGGGCCTGAATCGTGTGGAGCCGGCGCGCATCACGGCCGGCGCGACGGTCCGCGATGACGGTGCGATCGTCTATCCGGACGCCGACGGCGATACGCAGGAAGATGCCGCGGCGCAATCGAACGAATGACCGGGCGTCGGCGCTGCCCGCGCCGGCTGGTTGACGCCGTTGGTTGACGCCGTTGGGTGACGCCGTTGGGTGACGCGGTTGGTTGATGCGACGGGTTGACACGACCGGTTGACGCAGCCGGCCGATGCGCCGCCGCACGGCGGCCGCCCGTGCGCGTCTGAAACGGAGCGCACGCACCGCCTTTGCGCGGACGCGATCCTGCATTACCATCGGGCCACCTTCGCGCTCGCGCTCGCCGCCGGCGCGCCCTGCCACGCTACCCTTCCTGCGCACCGATGCTCGTCCTCATCATCCTCGCCGGCCTGTGGGCCGGTCTCCAGAATGCCCTCGCGGGTGGCGGTTCATTCGTCACGCTACCGGCGCTGATCGTATCGGGGATGTCGCCGCTCGCGGCCAACATCACGTCGACGGTCGCGCTGTTTCCCGGCCAGGTCACGACCGGCTGGGCAAGCCGCAAGATGGTCCGCGGCGCAGGCACGCTGTCGTTTCGCGCGCTGTTCGTGATCAGCGTGATCGGCGGCGCGCTCGGCGGGCTGCTGCTGCTCAAAACCGCCGTCGT
>NZ_BCPP01000095.1:0-12174 GCF_016586125.1 Burkholderia sp. E168m23 | reverse complement strand
TTGTCGAGCGCCGTGAAATCGCCGAAGCGCTTCTGAAGGTTACGGACGGTGATACCCATTCTGGTTGCCTCTTTACGATTTCGACGAAACGGCGCCGACAGGGCCGGCATGTGCGGGGACAGCGTCCGCGTCGGCCAGTTCGGCCGCCAGATGACGCTCGGCGATCAGCTTCAGCGCGAGCGTGACGAGCGCAAGCAGCGCCAGCACCGACGCCACCGCGAACGCCGCCGCGAAGTTGTATTCGTTGTACAGGATCTCCACGTGCAGCGGCATCGTGTCGGTCACGCCGCGAATGTGGCCGGACACGACCGATACCGCGCCGAACTCGCCCATCGCGCGCGCATTGCACAGGATCACGCCGTACAGCAGGCCCCATTTCACGTTCGGCAGCGTCACGCGGCGGAAGATCTGCCAGCCCGACGCGCCGAGCACGCGCGCGGCTTCTTCCTCGTCGGTGCCTTGCGCCTGCATCAGCGGGATCAGCTCGCGCGCGACGAACGGGAACGTGACGAAGATCGTCGCGAGCACGATGCCCGGCACCGCGAAGATGATCTGCACGTCGTGATCCTGCAGCCACGGCCCGAACCAGCCCTGCGCGCCGAACAGCAGCACGTACACGAGGCCCGAGATCACCGGCGACACCGAGAACGGCAGATCGATCAGCGTCGTCAGCAGCGCCTTGCCGCGGAATTCGAACTTCGCGATCGCCCACGATGCGCACACGCCGAACACGAGGTTCAGCGGCACGGCGATCACGGCGACGGTGAGCGTCAGCTTGATCGCCGACCACGCGTCGGGATCAGCCAGTGATTCGAGATAGAAGCCGATGCCCTTGCGCAGCGCCTCGACGAACACCGCGGCGAGCGGCACGACGAGGAAGAACGCGAGGAACGCCAGCGCGATGCCCGTGAGCAGCCAGCGCACGACGCGCGACTCGCTGACGGGGTCGAGCCGCTTCGCGGTACGCGCGGCCGGCGACGGGGTTTTCAGCACGACGGTGGCCTCCTGGGTCATTACTGGCCTCCTGCGGCGGCAGCAGCGGCGGTGACGGTGGCGGGCGCCGGACCGCTCGCGCCCTTGCTCGTACGACGCTGCAGATACCACTGCAGCGTGTTGATCAGCAGCAGCATCAGGAACGACACGACCAGCATCACGACCGCCAGCGCGGTCGCGCCCGCGTAGTCGTACTGCTCGAGCTTCGTGATGATCAACAGCGACGTGATCTCGGATTTCATCGGACGTTGCCGGCGATGAAGATCACCGAGCCGTATTCGCCGAGCGCGCGCGCGAACGCGAGCGCGAAACCGGTGAGCAGCGCCGGCAGCACGGCCGGCAGCACGACGCGGCGGAACGTCAGCCAGCGCGACGCGCCGAGGCACGCGGCGGCCTCTTCCTGCTCGCGCTCGAAATCCTCGAGCACCGGCTGCACGGTGCGCACGACGAACGGCAGCCCGATGAAGGTCAGCGCGACCAGCACGCCGGCCGGCGTGAACGCGATCTTGATGCCGAGCGGCGCCAGATACTGGCCGACCCAGCCGTTGGTCGCGTAGACGGCCGCGAGCGAGATGCCGGCCACCGACGTCGGCAGCGCGAACGGCAGGTCGACGACCGCATCGACGAGACGCTTGAACGGGAACGTGTAGCGCACCAGCACCCATGCGACGAGGAAGCCGAACACGGCATTGATCAGCGCGCCGCCGAGCGCGGCCGAGAACGTCAGCCGGTACGACGCGAGCACGCGCGGCGACGTGACGGCGGTGACGAACTGGTCCCACGACAGCGTCGCGGTCTTCAGGAACGTGGCGGCGAGCGGAATCAGCACCACGAGGCTCAAATAGGCCACCGTGATGCCGAGTGTCACGCCGAAACCGGGCAGCGCGCTCGGCTTGCGAAAGGTGTACGTCGTCATCGGATGCTCTTGCTGGGTCGATGCTGCTCACGGGTCCGACGCAAACGCCGGCGCAGTGAATCGCGCCGGCGGCCCGTCGGGGGTGCGGCGCGCTGTCGTGGCGCGCCGCTTGTCGTTATGGCGTTACTGCGGCTTGTAGATCGAATCGAACACGCCGCCGTCCGCGAAATGCGTCTTCTGCGCATTCGTCCAGCCGCCGAACGTGTCGTCGACCGTGTACAGCTTCAGCTTCGGGAACTGCTTGGTCAGCTCCGCCGGCACGTTCTTCGAACGCGGCCGGTAGTAGTTGCGCGCCGCGATTTCCTGGCCCTGCGGGCTGTACAGGTAGTTCAGGTAGGCCTCGGCCAGCTTGCGCGTGCCCTTCTTGTCGACCACCTTGTCGACCACCGCGACGGGCGGCTCGGCCAGGATGCTCACCGACGGCACGACGATCTCGAACTTGTCGGTACCGAATTCCTTGACCGACAGGAACGCCTCGTTTTCCCAGGCGATCAGCACGTCGCCGATCCCGCGCTGCACGAAGCTCGTCGTCGCGCCCCGCGCGCCCGAATCGAGCACGCCTGCGTTCTTGTAGAGCTTCGTGACGAATTCCTTCGCCGTCTGCTCGTTGCCGCCCGGCTTGTGCTGCGCGTAGGCCCATGCGGCCAGGTAGTTCCAGCGTGCGCCGCCCGAGGTCTTCGGGTTCGGCGTGACGATCGAGATGCCCGGCTTGGTCAGGTCGTCCCAGTCCTTGATCCCCTTCGGGTTGCCCTTGCGCACCAGGAACACGATCGTCGACGTGTACGGCGATGCGTTGTCGGGCAGACGCTTCTGCCAATCCTTGTTCACGAGCCCCTTGTTCGCGAGCGCGTCGATGTCGTACGCCAGCGCCAGCGTGACGACGTCGGCCTGCAGGCCGTCGAGCACCGAGCGCGCCTGCGCGCCCGAGCCGCCGTGCGACTGCTTGAAGTTGACGGTTTCGCCCGTCTTCGCCTTCCACTCCTTGCCGAACGCCTGGTTGAAATCCTGATACAGCTCGCGCGTCGGGTCGTACGACACATTCAGGAAGGTCGTATCGGCCTGGGCATGCGTCGCGACGCCCAGCGCCGCCGCCGCGCCCAGCGCGAGTGTTGCGATCAGGCGGCCCACTCCGCCCACCAGCCCCGTATTGCGCTTCGCCATCCTTGGTTCTCCAGTGTTGTCGGTATTGCGATGTCGGGCCAGTCTATCGAACGGGTTACATGATTAAAAATAATCGTTCCTTATTTTTTAATACTCAAAAGTGCTAACGCAGACGGGATGGACGGTTGCGGCGGACGAACCGGCGTCCGGGCGTCGCGAAATCACGCCGGAACCGCCGCGATCGCGTCGAACCTCAAGTAACACTTGAAATTCGCCAAGTACTGTATAAAAATACAGCTCACTGTCTATCCATACAGTTGAGCCATGACCAAACTCACCGCCCGTCAGCAGCAAGTGTTCGACTTGATCCGTCGCGCGATCGAGCGCTCCGGATTCCCGCCCACCCGTGCCGAGATTGCGGCCGAACTGGGCTTCAGCTCGCCGAATGCGGCCGAGGAGCACCTGCGCGCGCTGGCTCGCAAGGGCGTGATCGAGCTGGCCGCCGGCGCATCGCGCGGCATCCGGCTGCTCGGCATCGACGACGCCCCGCACCAGTTCACGCTGCCGCATGCCGGCCTGATGCAACTGTCGCTGCCGCTCGTCGGCCGCGTCGCGGCCGGTAGCCCGATCCTTGCGCAGGAGCACATCTCGCAGCACTACGCGTGCGATCCCGCGCTGTTCACCAGCAAGCCCGACTACCTGTTGAAGGTGCGCGGCCTGTCGATGCGCGACGCCGGCATTCTCGACGGCGACCTCCTCGCCGTGCAGAAGCGCACGGAAGCGAAGGACGGCCAGATCATCGTCGCGCGTCTCGGCGACGACGTCACGGTCAAGCGGCTGATGCGCCGGCCCGGCGGCCTCGAGCTGATCGCGGAGAACCCGGATTACGAAAACATCTTCGTCAAGGCCGGCAGCGCGGATTTCGCGCTGGAAGGCATCGCCGTCGGGCTGATCCGCTCGGGCGAACTCTGACATTCCGTCTCTCCAGGAGAACATCATGGAACGCCTTGCCCGCCTGCTGCCTTTCCGTCAATTCGGTCGCCTGCGTCATCTGCGCGGCCGCACGCCCTGCGCACCGCTGTCCGCGGCGGCGCCAGTGCAAGAAGAAGTCGCAGTCGAACGGCAGGCGTCCCTGCTGCCGTCAGCGCTCCCCGCGTTCGCGCGGGTCTCGCTGAACGCCGGTCTCAATCACGCGGAACCCGCGCGCCGCGCGCCGGTGCGCGTCTATCACGGCCGGTCGCGCTTGATCATGGTGGGCACGATCGATGCCGTGTGCCGGATGATCGATCGCTGCATCGCAGAGGAACGATCGGCCACGCCGGGCGGTCTCTGATTGCGGAACCGTCCCGCACCGGAGGCAACGTGACTGGATCGTCGCGCCGCGCATGGCGACTCAAGTCCCTGCTGATCGTCGCGCTGGTCGTCGCCCTGATTGGGGCGCTCGGCTATGCATACGCGTCGCCGTATGTCGCGCTCGGTCGCCTGAAATCGGCGATCGATGCACGCGATGCGCAGGCGATCAGCGAGTACGTCGACTTTCCGTCGCTGCGCATCAGCCTGAAGCAGCAGGTCACGGAAGAGTTGATGCGCCGGATCGACGCAGTGAAGAAGGACAATCCGTTCGCGGTGATCGGCGCGCTGATCGGGTCCGCGCTGATTGGCCCGCTGGTCGATGCGTACGCGACCCCGGAAGGCGTCGCTGCGCTGATGAGCGGATTGCCGCCACGCGGCAATCCGGGCGAGCGTCCGCCTGAGTGGTCGAATCGGCCGCCAGCAGGTAATGCCCCCGGCAACACGCCTGCCGCGCCGCCGGCCGCCAATCCTGCTCCGGCCAGTACTGCCGTACCGGGCAGCAACGCGGCCGCTCCGGCGGCCTCGTCGCCGGCACCCGTGCCCGCCGCACCGGCCAGCCCGAGCGAAGCAACCCAGGCGCCGCACCAGCAGCAAACCAGCGCGGGCTATCGAAATATCGACGAATTCGTCGTGACGTACCAGCGCAGTGCCGACGGCACGCGCTATGCGGCGATTTTCCACCGCTTCGGGCTGTTTTCGTGGAAATTGTCGGGGATCGACCTGCATGCGTAGCAGGCCGCATTCGATGCCCGCACTGCTGATGCAGCGCGGCACCTGACCGGCCGCATCGCCGGTCAGGCAGTCGTCGAGCCTTTAGGTCATTTGCCGTTCGCCGTAGCCGCTTCACGCTCGCGCGCGATTTCGGCCTTCTGCTCTTCCGCCGACGAACACGCCACCAGGATGCTGCAGTTCACGCGATCGAGCAGTTGCGTATTGCCCGACCCCATCCACCATCTCGACAATCCGCTGCGGCACCGGTGGCCGACGACGACGAGGTCGACCTTCAGTTCAGACGCGAGATTCGCGATTTCGTCGATCGGATAACCGAATGCGAAATGGCCTTCGGCCTGCACGCCGCGCTCGCGCAGCCAGTTCACGCCTTCCTGCAGGATTTCGCGCGCGGTTTCCTCGAAGCGTCCGCATGCGACATCGGTCAGCAAACCTGCACTTTGCGCAATGCTCGAACGCATGTCGACGACCGACAGCAAATGCGTTTCGGCCTTCAGGTCCATTGCGAGATTGGCCCCGTAACGCAGCGCCTTGCGCCCTTCGAGCGTGCCGTCGTAACACAGCAAAATCTTGTTGTAGCTAGCCATGAAGCCTCCCTATCGCGACAACGAGCCTACGCATTCATCATGGTGCGCCGCAATTCAAGACGCAAGGGATGGAAAACGCTGATTCGCCCCGCGCGGCGCGTGCGCGATGATGCGGCGCACGATCGGTGCGCAATTGCATCACACCGGGCAGACATGCCCTGAAGCGATGCGGCCAATGCACTAGAATGGCCCGCTCGACCTCCAGCGGGCCACCGCGCGCCGGCGTCGTGCGCCTCGGTCATGCCCGTGAGACACCCCTGCGCCCGATCCGTTCGCAAACCGGCCACGCACCGGGCAGCAGAATGCGCCCGCTTAAAACGACAACACGCCCATGTCCGTCGCACCGATCGATTTCCGCAACGTCGAAAAGCGCTATGGCGACAAGCTCGTCGTCAACGGTCTGTCCTTCAGCGTGAAGGCCGGCGAATGCTATGGCCTGCTCGGGCCGAACGGCGCCGGCAAGACCACGACGCTGAAGATGCTGCTCGGCCTCGCGCATCCCGATGCAGGCGCCATTTCGCTGTGCGGCGAACCGGTTCCATCGCGGGCGCGACACGCACGCCAGCGGGTCGGCGTCGTCCCGCAGTTCGACAATCTCGACCCCGACTTCACCGTGCGCGAGAACCTGCTCGTGTTCAGCCGCTATTTCGGGATGTCGGCGCAGGCGGCACGCGCGCTCGTGCCGCCGCTACTCGAATTCGCGAAGCTGGAAAACAAGGCCGATGCGAAGGTCGGCGAGTTGTCGGGCGGCATGAAACGCCGCCTCACGCTCGCCCGCGCGCTCGTCAACGATCCCGATGTGCTGGTGCTCGACGAGCCTACGACCGGCCTCGATCCGCAGGCGCGGCATCTGATGTGGGAACGGCTGCGTTCGCTGCTCGCCCGCGGCAAGACAATCCTGATCACCACGCATTTCATGGAGGAAGCCGAGCGCCTGTGCGATCGGCTGTGCGTGATCGAGGAAGGCCGCAAGATTGCCGAAGGCGCGCCGCACGCCCTGATCGAATCGGAGATCGGCTGCGACGTGATCGAGATCTACGGGCCGGATCCGGCCGCGCTGCGCGACGAATTGTCGGCATTCGCGAAGCACACCGAGATCAGCGGCGAGACACTGTTCTGCTATGTGATCGATCCCGAACCGCTCACCGCACGACTCAAGGGCCGCCCGGGGTTGCGCTATCTGCATCGCCCGGCCAATCTGGAGGATGTGTTCCTGCGGCTCACGGGCCGCGAGATGCAGGACTGATCGACCATGGACGTTCGCAACTATTCCGCCACCACGCCGTCGGCCCCGCTGCGCGAGTCGCGCTTCGCGATCGCGATGCCGGCGAACGCAAGCAACTGGATCGCCATCTGGCGGCGCAACTATCTCGTGTGGCGCAAGCTCGCGCTCGCATCGATGTTCGGCAATCTCGCCGATCCGATGATCTATCTGTTCGGGCTGGGCTTCGGGCTCGGGCTGATGCTCGGCCATGTCGACGGCGTGTCGTATATCGCGTTCCTCGCGGCCGGCACGGTCGGCTCGAGCGTGATGATGTCCGCGAGCTTCGAGTCGATGTATTCGGGATTCTCGCGGATGCACGTGCAGCGCACGTGGGAAGCGATCATGCATACGCCGCTCGCGCTCGGCGACATCGTGCTCGGCGAGATCGTGTGGGCGGCCAGCAAGGCGCTGCTGTCGGGCGGCGCGATCATGCTCGTCGCGGGCGGCCTCGGCTATGCGCAGTTTCCGTCGATGCTCGCCGCGCTGCCGGTGATCGCGCTGGCCGGCCTCGCGTTCGCCAGCATCGCGATGATCGTCACGGCGCTCGCACCGTCCTACGACTTCTTCATGTTTTATCAGACGCTCGTGCTGACGCCGATGCTGCTGCTGTCGGGCGTGTTCTTCCCGATCACGCAGTTGCCGCCGCTTGCGCAGCACGCTGCGCAGGCGCTGCCGCTCGCGAATGCGGTCGAACTGATCCGGCCCGCGATGCTCGGCCGGCCGGCGACCGACATCGCGCTGCACGTCGCGGTGCTCGCCGGCTACGCGGTCGGCGGATTCCTGCTGTCCGCGTGGCTGTTCCGGCGGCGGATGATGCGCTGACGGCCGGCGCGCCGGACACCGGGCGCCGGCTTCATGCGACGACGTTACTCGTCGTCGTCGCTCCACGGAATTTCAACGTCGGTCAGGAACGCGACGGTCGCGAGCGGGCCACCTTCCTGGCGGCCGAGCTTGCCGTCCGCGCGATGCCATTCCACGCGGAACTGCGTACCCGGATCGTCGGCCACCAGATAGACCGTGCGCAGTTCTTCCTTGTCGGCTTCGTCCACCGGGCCGTCGAACGACACCAGCATCTTCTGCGGCCACAGGCCGTTGACCGGATCGTAAATGCGATCGCCTTGCGGAATGTCGATGCTGGCCTCGACACCGATCGTTGCGGAGGCCTCGATGATCATCGTGCCGAGTGCTTGCAGCACGGCAGTCGCCCGCGCGGAATTGGCCTGGCGGATCGCGAGATCGCCGCGCGTCAGCGCCTTTTCGAGTCGAGGATGAATCTTCGGTTGGGTCATGCGTTTTCCTGTTTGCTTCTTGTAAAGGGCGCCGCACACGTGAAGCGGCGGCGCCGGATGAATACGAATGCGACGATTGCGCCGGGCCGGCGTGTCGCCCGCGTTGTCAGAACCCGAACGCGATCGCGAGCAAGCCGCTCACGATCCCGAATACGACGACGAGCGTCGCGACGATCGCCAGCATGTAAGGCTTGAACGAACGCGCGAGCATCGCCAGCGACGGCACGCTGATCGGCGGCAGCGTCATCAGCAGCGCGGCGGCCGGACCGACGCCCATGCCGAGCGACAGCATCGCCTGGATGATCGGCACCTCGCCGGCCGTCGGGATCACGAACAGCATGCCCGCGACCGCGAACGCGACGATCCAGCCGAGGTGATTGCCGATGTCCGGGCCGATATGCGGGAACAGCCACGCGCGCGCGGCGCCGAGCAGCAGCACGAGCACGATGTATTCGGGCACGAGCCGCACGGCCATGCGCGCGAGCAGCTTCATCCAGCGGACGAACGGATTGCCGGCCGCGGCCTGCTCGGCCGCCAGCGCGGCGAGCTGCGCATCGTCGATGCTGCGGTCTTCGGGACGCGCGATGCGGTTCAGCAGGTAGCCGATCCCGAACACCATCGCGATGCCGAGCACGAGGCGCAGCGCGCTCCAGTGCCAGCCGAGTACGAAGCCCATGAACACCAGCGCCGCCGGGTTCAGCACCGTGTTGCCGAGCCAGAACGCGACCGCACCGCCCGGCGACGCGTGGCGCGCCCGCAGGCCCGCGACGACCGGCGCCGCGCAGCACGTGCACATCATCCCGGGCAGCGACAGCAGCCCGCCCGCGGCGACGCTGCCGAACCCCGTGCGGCCGAGCACGCGCGCCACCCAGTGCGCGGGCAGCAGCGCCTGCACGGCCGAGCCGAGCAGCAGGCCGAGCACCATCGCCTGCCAGATCGCCTTGCCGTATGCCCACGCGTAATCGAGGGCCGCCTTCAGCGACGGCTCGGGTGCGGCCGCCGACGTGCCCATCAGGATCGACTGGCCGATCGAATGGTGCTCGGCGGCAACGAATGCCTTGTTGTAGTACGGGAACCATTTCACATAGAACAGTCCCGCGACCGCGATCAGCAGGAAGGTCATCCAGCCGAGGGCCGGACTGGGTTGGGTGCGTGTGGTCGTCATCGTATGGTGGTCGATTGGTCTTTGTCGGTTTCGAATGCCGTGCCGGCGGCGAGCGCGGCCGAAGCGGGCAACCCGGCTTGCGCGAGTTCGGCCAGCAGCAGGCGCGCCTGCTCGCGCACGTCAGCCGCGTTGGGCCGGAACGTGAAGGTCAGCGCCCGGTTCGGCTTGTTGTACGTCGCGCGGTAAGTGCGCGCGTAGGCGGGATCGTAATGCCTGTCGATCAGTTCGGCGAACAAATCGGCCCGCGCGCCGGCATCGATCAGCCCCTTCCAGCGCGTCACCTCTTCGCGGCTGTGCAGGCCGATCAGCCGATGAAGCTGTGCCTTGAACGCATCCGGCTCGTCGAACAAGTGCGCGTAATCATCGAGCAGGAACGCGATCCGCTCGTCGTGAGCCGCTTCGACCTGCACCCACGGGCCCGCATGAAACGCTTCGATCAGCGCGATCGGCAGCTGCACGAGCCCGATCCTGCGGCTTTCCGACTCCACGAATACCGGCCATTGAGGGTCGAAACGCCCGAGCGTCTCGACGAGCCCAGAATCGAACCCCTTCTGCGCCGGTTGCGGCTTGCCCGGCAGCGCGCCGAGCAGCGAGCCGCGATGGCACGCGAGCGCTTCCAGATCGAGCGTCTGCGCACCCACGTCGCGCAGCGCGTTCAGCAGGCGCGTCTTGCCGCAGCCAGTATGGCCGACGAGCGCGATGTAGCGAAAGCGTGTCGGCAGCGAGTCGAGCGTCGCGCATACCGACTGGCGGTACGCCTTGTAGCCGCCGTCGAGCTGGCGCGCCTTCCAGCCGATCAGGTTGAACCAGGTCGTCATCGAGCCCGAGCGCTTGCCGCCGCGCCAGCAGTAGATCAGCGGCCGCCAGTTGCGCGGCCGGTCGGCGAACGTCGTGTCGAGATGGCGCGCGATGTTGCGCGCGACGATCGCCGCGCCGACGCGCGTCGCCTCGTACGGCGACACCTGGCGGTACATCGTGCCGACGAGCACGCGTTCTTCGTTGCTGAGCACGGGCGCGTTCAGCGCGCCGGGGATATGATCCTCGGCGAACTCGAGCGGCGTGCGCACGTCGATGATCTCGTCGAACTCGCCGGCGCGATCGAGGGTGACAATCAGGTTCTTCAATTTGGCGTCGAACAGGGGCGATGCGGCTCGAGGAGCCGCATGGGCACGGAAGGCGGATTGACGATTATCTCACGGGCCGGCGTCCCGGGCCTCGCGCGGCGGTCGGCGACGACGACGCAACCTGCATCGCGTCGATCAGGTGGTCGCGAAATGCGCGTACCGACGCGGGCAGATCGCGCCCCGCCATCGTCTGCACCTGGATGCTGCGTTCGCGCAGTTGCGGGTTCGTCATGGGCACGACGACGAAGCCGTCCGCATCGGCACGGTCGCGCACCGACAGCAGCCCCGTGAACATCACCGCGCCCGTGCGCCGTGCGTAGCCGTACATCGCCGCGGTGTTGTTGCTCGTCAGTTCGGGCTCGAGCAGCAGCCCGTCGAGCGCACACGCGATGTCGATCAGCTGGCGCACCGTCGTGCCGGCCTCGGGCAGCACGTGCGCGTACCGCGCGACATCGGCAAGCGACACCGCGTCGCGCGCCGCGAGCGGGTGATCGTGCCGGACCAGCGCAAAGACCGGCGCGCGCTCCGTGTGGTCGACACGCACGCCCTTCTCCGGCGCGAGGCTGAAGGTCAACGCGATGTCCGCATCGCCGTCGCGCACGCGCCGGGTCGCGTCCGCTGGCGACACGACCCACACGATGAAATCGACGCCCGGGTGGCGCGCCTTGAAGCTCGCGAGCACGCCGGGCAGGAAATCGATCGCGAACCCTTCCGAGCACGCGATCTTCAGCAGGCTGCCGTGCAGCGCGTCGAGCCCGCCGATGTCCTTCATCACGTGCTCGGCCTCCAGCAGGCTGCGCTGCGCGAACGCCAGCAACCGCTCGCCGGCCTCCGACAACGCCATCCCGCGCGGCCGCCGCTCGAACAGCGGCGCGCCGAGCTCGCTCTCCAGCTTCGCGATCTGGCGGCTGATCGCCGACACGGCCACGTGCAGCCGCGCGGACGCGTCGCTGATCGAGCCGGTACGCGCCACCTCGACGAAATACCGCAGTGCCAGGCCATGCAGAAAAGCCGCCATCGTCGTGTCTCCGCGCCGCATCCGGCCGCGCTGCTTTGCCTTTTCGGCAAAGAAAGGTTCGAAATTCGATCATTGTGCAAAAAAACCGGCTTCCTAGAATCGATCGCACTTCACGTTGCCTGCGCGGCCCGCGCACGGCGAACCCGACCGAGGAGACCCGATTTGAGCCGTACCGCCGCCATCCAGCACGCGCTGAACCAGTTCGAGTCCGGTGCGTTCTTCACGACCCTGAGCCGCCGCGTCGGCCTGCGCACCGAAAGCCAGGACCGCGGCAACGAAGCCGCGCTGCGCGCCTACCTGACCGACGAGATCGCGCCGGAGGCCGCCCGCCTCGGTTTCACGTCGCGGATCGTCGACAACCCCGTCGACGGCGGCGGGCCGTTCCTGCTCGCGTCGCGCCACGAAGACGACGCGCTGCCGACCGTGCTGATCTACGGCCACGGCGACGTCGTGCGCGGCTACGACGCGCAGTGGCGCGCGCCGCTGTCGCCGTGGACGCTGACGGCCGACGGCGACCGCTGGTACGGCCGCGGCAGCGCCGACAACAAGGGCCAGCACACGATCAACCTGGCCGCGCTGGCGAGCGTGCTCCACGCACGCGGCGGCCGGCTCGGCTTCAACGCGAAGCTGCTGAT
>NZ_BCPP01000094.1:0-12208 GCF_016586125.1 Burkholderia sp. E168m23 | reverse complement strand
CGGCGATCACGCGCTGCACTTCGAGCGCGGCCGCGCAGGCGGTCGCGTGGCCGAGGTAGGTGTGACCGTGCTGGAAGAAGCCCGAGCCGTCGACGATCGTTCGATAGATACGGTCGCTCACCAGCGTCGCACCGATCGGCTGGTAGCCCGCACCGAGCCCTTTCGCGATCGTCAGCAGATCGGGCGCGACGTCGTCTTCGTCGCATGCATACAGATAGCCCGTGCGCCCCATCCCCGACATGATCTCGTCGAGAATCAGCAGCACACCGTACTTGTCGCACACCGCGCGAATCTTCTTCAGGTACGTGCGCACCGGCGGCACCGCGCCGGCCGTCGCGCCCACTACCGTTTCCGCGACGAACGCCGCGACGTTTTCCGCGCCGAGTTCGACGATCTTCCGTTCGAGCTCGTCCGCGAGGCGCTGCGCGTACGCTTCGTCGGTTTCCCCCGCCTGCTGGTCGCGGTACGCATAGCACGGGCTCACGTGGTGCGCTTCGATCAGCAGCGGCAGGAACGGCTCGCGCCGCCAGGCATTGCCGCCGATCGCGAGCGCGCCGAGCGTGTTGCCGTGATAACTCTGGCGCCGGGCGATGAAATGACGGCGCTGCGGCTCGCCCTTCTCGACGAAATACTGGCGCGCGAGCTTCAGCGCGGCCTCGATCGCCTCCGAGCCGCCCGACACGAAGTACACGTGGTCGAGCCCGGCCGGCGCGGCGTCGACGAGCCGGTCGGCCAGTGCCTCGGCCACGTCGGTCGTGAAGAACGACGTATGCGCGTAAGGCAATTGCTGCGCCTGTCGCTTGATCGCGTCGATCACGCGCTGGTTGCTGTGCCCGAGACACGATACGGCCGCGCCACCGCACGCATCGATATAGCGTTTGCCGGTCGAATCGATGATCTCGATGCCGTCGCCTGCGACGGCAACGGGCAAGGTGGCGCGCGGGGCGCGATGGAAAACGGTCGTCATGCGTGGCCTCATGGATCAGGATGCGCGGTGTGCGCGTCCGGACGGCACGATACGCGTCGCGAAGCGCTGCGTGCCGTGTTGATGGACAGTGAAGTCGATCGCGGTGTCATGAATCTCGAACACCGCGGTCGCCAGCGTGTTCTCGTCGTCGGGATCGGCCGGATCGTCGCGGTAGATCGGCAGCCCTTCCGGCGCGCGATCGCCGAGCACGCTCAGCAGCGCGGCTGCGTCGATCGTATCGATGCCCGGCGTCAGCGTATCGACGCGGCGCTGGCGGTCGGCCGACGACTGCGTGACGATCTGCGCTTCCGCGTCGCAGCCGGGATGCACGAGATGGTTCGCATGGCCGGCCAGCCGCGCGACGTCGACGATCGAGCAGCGTGCGACGCTCGCCTCGATGCTCAGCAAGCGCGCATCGCCGGTCGCCCCGAGCGTGTGATGAAAGCCGCTCGCGCGCGCATGCGATCGCAGCACGTCGGCGGCTGCGTCGAGCGACGTCGCGTCGAGCACGGCGCGCGCGAGGATCATGCGCGGCACGCCCGGCGCCGGCGTGCGGATTCGCAGGTTGTTGATCGCCTGCGCGATGCCCGCGCGGTTCGCGGCAAAGGTATGGCCCGGCAGCGATCCCGGGTAGTAGAAACTGATGAAACCCGGCTTGCCCACCGGCTGCACGTCGACGAGCAGGCAGCGCTCGCGCAGGTACGGATCGCCGTCCTCGTTGTGCGCGATCCAGCGCGTGCCGTTCGCCTCGCGAGCGGCGAGCGTCGTGCAGCCGTCCGGCGCGTTGTGGATCAGCTCGCCGCGGCAGTTCCACAGGAAGATGTCCTCGGCCGGCCAGCCGATGCCCGCCGCGATGCCGTCGAGCTCCGCGACGAGATCGGGATACGCGGCAAGCGCGGCCTGCCGCAGCACCGCGACGAACGGATGACCGCGCCAGCGGCGCACGGCCTCCCATGCGCTGCTCTGCTGCATGTACGCGTCGAATACCGGGCGGGCAAGCTCGCCCAGGCGCACGCCGATGTCGAACGGCGTGCCGGCGATGACGGGGGAAAGGGAAAGCGGCATGTCGGCGGGTTCGGTTCCGTTCAGGATACGTGTTTCAGGAATTCCTTCAGGCGCGGCGTCGGCGGCCGGTCGATCAGGTCGACCGGATGGCCGTCCTCGGCAATGCCGCCCTGATCCATGAACAGCAGCCGCGTGCCGACCCGCTTCGCGAAGCCGATCTCGTGCGTGACGACGATCATCGTCATCCCTTCGGTCGCGAGATCCTGCATTACTTTCAGCACTTCATGGCGCAGTTCCGGATCGAGCGCCGACGTCGGCTCGTCGAACAGCATCAGCCGCGGCCGGATCGCGAGCGCACGCGCGATCGCGACGCGCTGCTGCTGGCCGCCCGACAGCTCCGACGGGTAATGATTCGCGCGCGATTCGAGGCCGACCTTGTCGAGCAGCGCCATCGCCTGGTCACGCGCGTCGGCGCGCGACGCGCCTCGCACCTGCATCGGCCCGAACATCACGTTCTCGAGGGCGGTCATTTGCGGGAACAGGTTGAACTGCTGGAACACCATGCCGGCTTCGAGCCGGATGTTGCGGATCGTCGTCGCGTTGCCGCGCACGCTCTGGCCGTCGACCAGCAGCTCGCCGCCGGTGATTTTCTCGAGCGCGTTGATACAGCGCAGCATCGTCGACTTGCCCGAACCCGACGGGCCGACCACGACGACCACCTCGCCCGCGTCGATCTTCAGGTCGATGTTCTTCAGCACCGGCACGTGGCCGAAGCTCTTCGACACGTTCTGGAATTCGATCATGCTCATAAGATACGCATCCTCTTCTCGACGATCCGCAGCGTCAGCGTCATCGCGCCGGTCAGTATCAGATAGATGACGGCCACCGCACTCCAGATCTCGACCGCCTGGAAATTGCCCGCGATGATTTCCTGCCCCTTGCGCGTCAGTTCGCCCACGCCGATCACGATGAACAGCGACGTGTCCTTCAGGCTCACGATGCACTGGTTGCCGAGCGGCGGAATCAGCCGCCGGAACGCCAGCGGCCCGACGATCTTCAGCAGCACGCGCGGCATCGACAGGCCCATCGCGAGCCCCGCCTCCGTCAGCCCCTTCGGGATCGACAGCAGCGCGCCGCGCACCACTTCCGCGAGATACGCGCCGGAATTCACCGTGATCGCGATGATCGCGGCCGTCAGGCCGTCGATGCGGATATGCGCGAGCAGCGGCAGCGCGAAATACAGGAACATCACCTGCACGACGATCGGCGTGCCGCGGATCAATTCAATATAGACCTGTGCGAGCACGTTCATCGCCTTCGGTCCGTATGCGCGGAACATGCCCGCGATCATCCCGACGATGAAACCGCCCACCAGCCCCAGTAATGCGATGAACACCGTCAACCGGACCCCGTCCATCAGGTCCGGCAACGCCGCCCAGATCGCCGACCAATCGAAATTCACTTGTCGCTCCCCGTTCGATTCAAGACCGGCGCGGCCACCCGGCCGCGCCATGGCGCGTGGTCACGCTCACATCTTCGGCGGCTCGGCGCCGAACCACTTCTTGTAGATCTGCGCGTAGCGGCCGTCGGCCTTGATCTTCACGAGCGACGCATTGACCTTCGGCACGAGCGGGCTGCCCTTCGGGAAGCCGATCCCGTACTTGTCGCCGCTGACCGGCTGGCCCGCGACCTGCACCTTGCCCTTGCCTTCGTTGTTCACGAAGAACAGCACGTTCGGCGTATCGTGCATCGCCGCGTCGACGCGGCCGGCTTCCAGCGCGAGATAGGCCTGGTCGATGTTCGGGAACTGACGGACCTCCTTCGGCTTCAGGTGCGCCTTGATCCAGTCGATCGTCGCGGTGCCCGTCTTCGCGGCGATCACCTTGCCGTTCAGGTCGTCGATCGACTTGATCGACGTATTGCCGGCTTGCACCATCGCGGCGAGCCCGCTGTCGTAGTACGGCGCGGAGAAGTCGATCGCCTTCTTGCGCTCTTCCTTGATGGTCATCCCGGACAGCGCGACGTCGATGTTCTGCGTCTGCAGCGCCGGGATCAGGCCCGCGAAATCCATCGGCTGGATCGTGTATTTCCAGCCCTGGTCCTTCGCGATCTCGGCCCACAGGTCGAGATCGAAGCCGACGTACTTGTCGCCCTGCTTGAACTCGAACGGCATGAACGACGTATCGGTCCCGACGACGAGCGTCTTGGTGTCCGCGTGCGCGAGGCTGGCGCCGAGCGCGGCAGCAACCGCGACGGCTTTCAGGAAGGAACGGCGACTCATGGCATTTCTCCGCATGGTTGAGCGATGTAACCGGCCGGCTGGCCGGGGAACGACGACATCAAGCCGCACCGCAACATGCGATGTTGAATTAGACCTTAGTGCAACAAGTGTTGTCAATGGCGATACTACGACAACAAAAAAGTCCGCAACAAATAAATGCATCGAGGCAAACCCGCGGCGCGCGGCGCGGATAGATCGGAGGAAAGCGGCGGCGGGGGGCGACATGCACGGGGCGGGCGTGCAGGCGGGCTCGAGGCAAAGGGCTGAAGGGAAGGTTGCAGCGGCTGGCGCGGGCCGGCACGACGGCCGTCCAGCGCAACGCGTGCGGCAGGATGACGACCGCGCCATCGCTGCCCGCACATCGGTTTGCGCGGACGGCCGGCGATTCAACCAGCCGCCTCGGCGGGACGACCGTGGGCGCCAGGCCGGCAACCGCCGGCGCGGCTCAACGCAGATTGCGGAATTCGCGCGGCATCGCCGAACGACGGCGCACCGATGCCGCGCCGCTCACGCCGCGACTCCGCTCGCCTGATGCGACACGAGCCGCGCATACGCGCCCTGCCGTGCCAGCAGCTCCGCGTGGCGGCCGGCCTCGATCACGGCGCCCTGCTCCATCACGAGGATCAGGTCGGCATTGCGCACGGTCGACAGGCGGTGCGCGATGATGATCGACGTGCGCTGCGTCATCAGGTCCTCCAGCGCCGCGCGGATCTGCTGCTCGCTGATCGTGTCCAGGTGCGACGTCGCCTCGTCGAGGATCAGCACCGGCGCATCCTTCAGGAACGCGCGTGCGATCGCCACACGCTGGCGCTGGCCGCCCGACAACTGCACGCCGCGCTCGCCGACGCGCGTCGCGAGCCCGTCCGGCAGTCGCGCGACGAAATCGCCGAGCGCCGCGTGGTCGATCGCGCGCTGCACGTCCTCATCCGACGCGTCGTTCGCGGCGAGCCGGATGTTCGCCTCGAGCGTGTCGTTGAACAGATAGGTGTCCTGCGCGACGAGCGCGATGTGCTGCCGCAGGTCGTCGAGCCGCAGATCGCGCAGATCGACGCCGCCGAGCGTGACACGGCCCTGCTGCGGGTCCCAGAAACGCAGCAGCAGGCTCGCGACCGTCGACTTGCCGGCGCCCGACGCGCCGACCAGCGCGACCGTGCTGCCGGGCGGCACCTCGAAGCTCACGCGGTCGAGCGCGGGCACGCTGCGCCCCGGATACGTGAACGACGCCGCGTCGAACCGCACCGCCGGATTGCCGGGCATCGCATGCGCACCGTCGGTCACCGTCACGGGTTCCTTCTCCAGCGCGCGCAAGCGGCGCGCCGACGCGATCGTGTCGGCAAGCTGGCGCGCGACCTGGCCGATTTCGGCCACCGGCATGAACGCGGCCACCGCGACCAACACCAGCAGCGGCAACGACTCGCGCGGGAACCCGCCGCGTGCGCACCACCACGCGCCGAGCGCCGCGACCGCCAGCCCGCCGAGCCCGCTGGCGACTTCCAGCGCGGCGCTTTGCGTCGACAGATCGTCGAGCAGCTTCGCGCGCTGCCGGCGATACGCGTCGACTTCGGCCACGAATGCCGCGCGCCGGCGCGCGATCGCCTGGAACGCGGTCAGTTCCGCGAGGCCCTGGATCGTTTCGGTCAGATGCGCGCCGAGTTGGCCGAGCGCGTCGCGCGCGCCGGTGCCGAGCCGGTCGACGTCGCGCCGGGCCAGCACGGGCGCGAGCCCAGCCCACAGCAGGAACGGCAGCAGCACGAGCGCGAGCGGCCATGCGACCGACGCGAGCAGCACCAGCACGCCGGCCGGCACGAGCACCGCGACGAACGCGGGCGCCAGCGTATGCGCATAGAAATATTCGACGGTCTCGACGTCCTGCGTCGCGAGCGACACGAGATCGCCGGAACGGCGGCGCAGCAGCCCGGCCGGCGCGAGCCGTTCGAGCGTCGCGAACAGCGCGATGCGCATTTCCGCGAGCAGCCGGTACGCCATGTCGTGCGCGAGCCACGATTCGAGCCAGTGCAGCACGGCCGCGACCGGCGCGATCACGAGCAGCGCGGTCACCAGCCCCGTGCCGACGTGACCGCTCGGCACCGCGCCGACCACCCGCGCGCCGAGCACGCCGACGCCGATGAACGCGAGCACGCGGCCGATCCCGAACAGCACGGTCAGCACCACCTTGCCCTTCCACGGACGCACGAAGCGCAGCAGGGTCTGCAACGTTTCCGGCCAGCCGATCGTCGCCGCGTCGTCGTTCAGCGGCCGCACCTGCGGGCCCGACGACGCGCGGGCGGTCGTGCCCGCCGCCGCCGTCGCGCCGACGGACTCGGCGACCGCTTCCAGTTGCGGCCCCATCAGCCGGCGATACGGGCCGTCGCGCGCGATCAGCGCCGCATGCGTCCCTTCGTCGACCACCTGCCCCTGGTCGAGCACCAGGATGCGATCGGCGCCGATCACGCTGGACAGCCGGTGCGCGAGCACGAGCGTCGTGCGCCCGCGCGTGAGCCGGTCGAGCGCCTGCTGGATCAGCGCTTCGTTTTCCGCATCGACCGACGACAGCGCCTCGTCGAGCAACAGGATCGGCGCATCGCGCAGCAGCGCGCGGGCGATCGCGATGCGCTGGCGCTGGCCGCCCGACAGCATGAGCCCGCGTTCGCCGATGCGCGTCGCGTAGCCGTCGGGCAGCGCCGAGATAAAGTCGTGCGCATTGGCCGCGCGCGCGGCAGCGATCATGTCCGCGTCGCTCGCGTCCGGGCGACCGAGCCGCAGATTGTCGGCGACGCTGCCGTCGAACAGCGTCGCATCCTGCGCGACGACCGCGATCATCTCGCGCACCTGGTCGGCATCGAGCGTGCGCACATCGTGGCCGCCGATCCGGACCGCGCCGCCCTGCGCGTCGTGCTGGCGCAGCAGCAGGCGCACGATGGTCGACTTGCCGGCCCCGCTCGGCCCGACGATCGCGACCGTCTCACCCTCGCGCACGGTGAAGCTCAACGCCGCATGGGCATCCGCGCGGCGCCCCGGATACGCGAAGCTGACGTGATCGAACGCGATCTCCGGCCGCAGGCCGGGTACGCGCGGTGCGTCGACGGAAGGGGCATGGCTGCCCGCGTCGAGCAGCGCATGGATCGCATTCGCCGCCGACTGGCCGATCATCCCCTGATGCAGCACCGCGCGCAGGTCGCGCAGCGGCCGGAAGATCTCGCTGCCGGCCATCAGCACGATCAGCAGCGCTTCGAGGCTCATGTCGCCGTGCCGCACGCGCCACGCGCCTACCGCGATCGCCGCGGCCGCGCCGAGGCCGGTGCCCAGATCCGTGAAGAGCCGCGTCAGCAGCCCGAGCGCGAGCACCCAGAACGTGCTGTCCGACAGCGCCCGCGCCTTCGCGGCCAGCTTCGCGCCGAACGCGGTGCTCTGCCCGAACGCCTTCAGCGTCGGCAGGCCCTGCACCGCGTCGAGAAACTCCTCGCCGAACGCCTTGAACGCGGCCGAACGGGCGAGCGCCGCGCGCTTGTCCGCACGATGCACGAGCTGCGGCAGCGCGAGCGTGACGAGCGCCGCGACCAGCAGGACCGCGGCCGTCGGCACGTCCCACCACGCGAGCACCGCGAAGATCATCAGCGGCGCGCACGCGGCGATCACGAGTTGCGGCAGGTAGACGCCGAAGAAGGTCTGCAACTGCTCGACGCCGTCGACGACGGCCAGCATCACGCCGCCCGTGCGTTCGCCGCTGAACCATGCGGGGCCGAGCGCGGCGATCCGGTCGAACAGCCGCGCGCGCAGCGTGGCTTGCACGCGGCCGGCCGTGTGCTGCGCAAGCACCGTGCGGCGATGATCGAGCCACGCACGCAACAGCACACAGGCCGCCGTTGCAACGACGGCTTCGCCGATGCTGCGCGCCGGCGCGCCGGAAAAAACCAGCGCCAGCACGCGGCCGAGGAATACGAAGCGGAGGATGCCGACACCCATCGCGAGCAGCCCGAGCGCGACGGCCGCCGCCACCCGCCAGCGCAATCCCGCCATCATTGCCCATAGTCGTCGGTCGAAATACATGAAGCCTCCAGTCGGTGTTTCGTTGCGTTTTTCTTGACCGGATCGAGGCTACCCGCGCCGCCCGCGCGCGGCAAAAGATGATTTTTCAACGGGTGTTGAGTCAACTACAATACCCCGCATGTCGCACCTTCCTCCCCTCAGCGCACTGCGTGCTTTCGAGGCGGCCGTCCGCCTCGGCGGGTTCGCGCGCGCGGCGGTCGAGCTGAACGTGTCGACCAGCGCGGTCAGCCACCAGATCCGTTCGCTCGAGGAATCGCTGGGTGCAAGGCTGCTCGAACGCAGCACGGGGCTCGGCGGCATCAGCCTCACGCCGGCCGGTACGCGCCTGCTGCCGGCCGTCAGCGATGCGCTGTCGCGTCTCAACGACGCGTGCGCCGAGATTCGCGGCACCGCGCAACGGCTCACCGTATCCGCCAACGCGCCGTTTTCGTCGATGTGGCTCGCACGCCGGCTGGCGGAATTCTCGTCGCTTCATCCCGATACCCCGCTGCATGCGGTGGTGCTCGACGACGAGCCGGATTTCGCGCGCAGCGGCGTCGACCTCGCGATCGTGCACGTGCCCGCGCACCGGCTGCGCGCCGACGACGACGTGCTGATGCGGGAAACCGTGTTTCCGGTCTGCAGCCCCGAGCTGTTTCCGTACGCATCGGGGTACGTCTGCCGCTCGCGGCTGCTGCAGGAGATGCACGAGGACAGCCCCGAGATCGACTGGCGCAACTGGGCGGTGCATTTCGGCTTGCCGGACGACTTCGACACGAAGATCGTCCGTTACAGCAGTTTCAGCCAGGTGATCGGCGCGGCCGTCGGCGGCGCGGGCATTGCGCTCGGCCGCGTGCCGCTGATCGAGCCCGAACTGCGCAGCGGGCGTCTGGTGCCGCTGGTGCCGGGCCTCTCGCGCGATGCGTCATGGCGCTTCGTGTTACGCCGCCATCCGTCGACGCGACACCGGCTGCTCGATCCGTTGATCGCGTTCCTGCGCAGCGAAGCGGACGCGCCGCCGTTCGTCTCGAAGAAGGTTGCGCCCGCATCCAATGACAGTCACGCACGAGGCGCGGGCGGCGCCTGACGAGAGCCGGCATGCCAGGCCGCTTACGGTGTGGCGAAGAACAGCGCGACGATGCACGCCATGCCGCCGAACCACACGAGCGAACGCAGCGACGCCCAGTTCAGCAGGTACATCAACGCATAGACGATGCGGATCGCGACGAACGCCATCGCGAGCTGGTCGACGCGATGCACGTTCGCGCCGTTGTGCCACGCCACCACCAGCGCGGCGGTGAACAGCGCGAGCGCTTCCCACGCATTCTGATGGGCGGCCTGGGCGCGGGCCCGCCAGCCTTCGAGCTTCGCCAGGTAGTCGCGCGGCGCGCAGTTGTCGTACCCCTTGCGGGCCTTGGCGAGAAACGTCATCGGGAACGGCAACAGCGCCACGATGAACAGGCACAGCTGGGACGTCGTCATCAAAGTCTCCTCCGTTATGATTACATTGATCAATGACAAGATCGCCGAGAGCTTAGCATTGCGCCGTGCCGTTCGGGCACCGGTTTTCTAGATGGGAGACTCGGCCGCGCAGGCCGCCGGGGAAGGCGCCCGGGCCGCGACGACACCAAAATTTCCACCAAATCGTCGACAAATACGTTAATTAAAACTGGTCGAACACCAATAAGATAGCGCTCGACACTGGCTTGACGCGCCATCGCGCCAGCCGGCCCGTTTCCCTCCGCGCCGCCGTGCGCCGAACGACATCCGACCCGAGCCCTTGCCATGCCCCGTCCCATCGTCGCCCATATCCGCCCCGACGCCGTCCGCCACAACCTCGACTTCATCCGCCGCACCGCCGCGCAATCGCGCGTGTGGGCCGTGATCAAGGCCAACGCGTACGGCCACGGCATCGAACGGATCTACCCGGGCCTCGCGGCCGCCGACGGCATCGCGCTGCTCGATCTCGACGAAGCCGTGCGCGTGCGCGAACTCGGCTGGGACAAGCCCGTGCTGCTGCTCGAAGGCGTCTTCGAGCCGGCCGACGTCGAGCTGGCCGATCACCACCGGCTGACGGTCGCCGTGCATTGCGACGAACAGCTCGACCTGCTGATCGCCGCGAAGCCGCGGCAGCCGATCGACATCCAGCTCAAGATGAATTCCGGCATGAACCGGCTCGGCTACCGGCCGGCCGCGTTCCGCGCCGCGTGGGAACGCGCGGCGAGTGCGCCGTCGATCGGCAAGATCACGCTGATGATGCATTTCGCGAACGCCGACGAAGGCGAGGTCGACTGGCAACTCGACCAGTTCGACGCGACCACGGCCGGGATTCCGGGCGAGCGCTCGGTGTCGAATTCGGCGGCCGTGCTGTGGCATCCGCGCGCGCACCGCGACTGGGTGCGACCCGGCACGATCCTGTACGGCGCGTCGCCGACCGGCGCGGCGCGGCATATCGCCGACACGCCGCTGATGGCCGCGATGACGCTGAGCAGCAAGATCATCGGCGTGCAGACGCTCGCGCCCGACGAAACGGTCGGCTACGGCCGCCGCTTCACGGCCGACCGGCCGATGCGGATCGGCGTGGTCGCATGCGGCTACGCAGACGGCTATCCGCGCCACGCGCCGACCGGTACGCCGATCGCGGTGGACGGCGTGATGACGCGCGTCGTCGGCCGCGTGTCGATGGACATGCTGACCGTCGACCTGACGCCGTGCCCGAACGCGGGCATCGGCTCGCGCGTCGAGCTGTGGGGCGACCAGGTGAAGGTGGACGATGTTGCGGAAGCCAGCGGCACGATCGGCTATGAGCTGATGTGCGCGCTCGCGCGCCGCGTGCCGGTCGTGATCGTGCCGCCCGGTGCGGCGAGCGTGCAGCCAGCGCTGCGGACGGGCAGCTACGGGCGCTGACCGGCGTCGCTGCTGCAGTGCGGCGGTGCGCAACCGCGTCGCCGCGCATACCGTGTACTTACCTGCGGGCTGCCTTGGCGGCCTGTCTGCGTTTATGGCGCCCCGCCGACGCGCACCAGCGACGATGCGATACGTCGTTGCGCGTTGCTCACAACGACGCGATACGACGCGCTCCCCGCCCGCCTCCGTCAACGCATCACGAACGCCACGTCGGCTTCCGCTTCTCGAGGAACGCGTCGATCCCCTCGCCCGCATCCTCTTCCATCATGTTGCGCGCCATCACGTCGCCCGCATACGCATAGGCTTCGTCGAGCGGCAACTCGCGCTGACGATAGAACATCTGCTTGCCATAACGCACCGCGGCGGGGCTCTTCGCGACGATCTCCGCGACCTTGCGCGCGACGGCCGCATCGAGCGCGTCCTCGGGCACGGCTTCGTTGACGAGCCCCCACGCGGCGGCCGTCGCCGCATCGACGAAGCGCCCGGTCATCAGCATGTCGAACGCGCGCTTGGCCGTGACGTTGCGGCTCAACGCGACGGCGGGCGTCGAGCAGAACAGCCCCACGTTGATGCCGGATACCGCGAAGCGCGCGGTATCGGCCGCGATCGCGAGGTCGCACGCGGCGACGAGCTGGCAGCCGGCCGCCGTCGCGATGCCGTGCACGCGCGCGATCACCGGCACCGGCAACGCGCGCATCGCGAGCATCACGCGGCTGCACTGCGCGAACAGCGTGCGGTAGTAGTCGAGTTCGGGCTTGCCGCGCATCTGTCGCAAGTCGTGCCCGGCGCAGAACGCCTTGCCTTCGGCGGCCAGCACGACGCAGCGCACGTGCGGATCGGCCGCCAGCGTGTCGAACGCATCGTGCAGGGCCGCGAGCATCGCTTCGGACAACGCGTTGAACTGCTGCGGGCGATTCAGGCGCAGCGTGACGACGCCGTCGTGCGCGTCGCGCAGCAGGATCGGCTCGGCAGTCTCGTGAATGGGTTCCATGGTGTTCCGCTCGACGGGGTTCGGCAGGTTT
>NZ_BCPP01000093.1:0-12244 GCF_016586125.1 Burkholderia sp. E168m23 | reverse complement strand
CAGCGATTGCACGAGGACGGTGGTATCGATGCGCGCGGCGTCGAGCAGCGGCGCCAGATCGGCGGGGCCGAAATCCCGGTGAATCGCATCGAGTTCGGCCGGCGGCCAGCAGCCGGCCCGCGCGCCGATTCGCCAGTAGTGCTGATGGGCGTCGATCCGCGCGGTCATGCGCGGGCTCCCGGAACCGGCGCGTGCGCCGCGATCAACCCTTCGTCGCGCAACGCATCCCACAGTTCGGCCGGCGCGGGGCGCTCGAACCAGTCGATGTTCTGCTTCAACTGGCCCACGCTGCGCGCGCCGATCACGCACGACACGACGGCCGGATGGCCGAACGGGAACTGCAACGCAGCGGCGGGAAGCGGCACGTCGAAGCGCTTGCACAGCGCGCCCAGCCGCGTCGCCTTGTCGATCACGTCGGCGCTCGCGTCCGCATAGTTGAACTTGCCGTTGCCGGCGAGCAGGCCGGAATTGAACACGCCGCCGATCACGATCGCCGTCCCTTCCCGGGCGCACGCGTCGAGCAGCGGTTCGAGCGCCGTCTGTTCGAGCAGCGTGTAGCGGCCGGCCAGCAGCACGGCGTCGAGCGCCGCTTCGTTCAACGCGTCGGCCGCGACTTCCCATTCGTTCACGCCGAGACCGAACCCGCCGATCTCGCCGCCCGAGCGCAGCGCCTCCAGCGCGCGAAACCCGCCGCCGCGGGTCAACTGCGCCCAGTAGTGCGCGTGACGATCGCCATGCGTCATCGCGCCGATGTCGTGCACGTACAGCATGTCAATCCGCGCGAGCCCGAGCCGTTGCCGGCTGTCGTCGTACGAGCGCATGATGCCGTCGTAGCTGTAGTCGTAGACCGGCCGGAACGGCAGCGGCTCGGCCCAGCCGTCGTCGCCCGGCCGCACGCTCGCGTCGGCGCGCATCAGCCGCCCGACCTTCGTGCTGAGCGTGAAGGCGCCGCGCTCGCGCGCGGCGAGCCCCGCCCCCACCGCGCCGCTCGGACAGCGTGTAGCCGTAATACGGCGCGGTGTCGAAATAGCGCAGGCCGGCCGCCCACGCGGCATCGACGAGGGCTGCGGCATCGGCGGCCGACATCGGCCGATAAAGGCCGCCGAGCTGCGAGCAGCCGAGGCCGAGCGCGGACACCGTCAGCCCGCTGCGCGGCAAGGTGCGCGTATCGTTTGCGTTCATGAGGCGTGACTGGTTGCGGGAAAGAGACACGGCGATCAGTACAGGACGTTCTTCGCCGCCTGCGAATCGAGGTTCTGCTTGTCGACCATCACGACGCCGGTATCGATCAGCTTCGGCGCGGGCTTGCGCTCGATGACGTCGAGCGCCGTGCGCACGCCCTGGTTCCCCATCTGCCACGAGCCCTGCACGGCGATCGCCTGCACGGTGCCGTCGCGCACGAAGCCCTGCAGGTCCTCGTTGCCGTCGAACCCGATCGCCACCACCTTGCCCGCCTTACCCGACTGCTTCAGCGCGCGGCCCATCCCGACCGCGGTCGGCTCGTTCGCGCCGAAGATGCCCTTCAGGTCCGGGTTCGCCGACAGCACGTCGGTCGTCTGGTTCAGCGCGGTCGCCATTTGCGATTGCGAGTAGTACGGGCCGACGACCTGCAGCTTCGAATGGCTCTCGATGTACTTGCGGAACCCGCCGACACGGCTGACCTCCGACCCCGCGCCCGGCACGTACGACATGATCGCGATCTTGCCAGACTGCCCGACGCGGTCGATCAGCGCCTTCGCGCACAGCGCGCCCGCCTTCTCGTTGTCGGTCGACAGGAACGCCTGGTAGTACGGTTTGCCGGCGTCGGCGATGGCCGAGTCGATCAGCACGACGGGAATGTGCGCTTCCCACGCCTTCTTGATCGCGGGCACGAGCGCATCGGGATCGGACGGCGCGAGCACGATGCCCGCCACGTGACGCGTGACCGCGTTGTCGACCATGTTGACCTGCCCGCTGATGTCCGACTCGGCCGCCGGCCCCTGGAACGTCATCGTGTAGCCCTTGGCGCCGTCGAGCGCCGCCTTCGCGCCCTTCTGCACGTTCTGCCAGTAGTTCGAATTGACCGTCTTGACGATCACCGCGATTTCGCCGCCCGCCGCATACGCACCGCTGCTGCATACCGCGAACACGCACGCCGATGCCGCCAGCAGGATGGATTTGTTCATGTCTCGCTCCGCTTCTCGTTGGTAGGGACTGCTTGCTGCCGGTCAGGGCCGGCGATTGCGCAACTGGTCGATCCACACCGTGCCGAGGATCACGACGCCGATGATGATCTGCTGGATGAAGCTCGACACGCCGTTCATGTTCAGGCCGTTGCGCAGCACGCCGATCACGAACGCGCCGATCGCCGTGCCGGAAATCGTGCCGACGCCGCCCATCAGCGACGTGCCGCCGATGACCGAGCTGGCGATCGCGTCGAGCTCGTACATCACGCCTTCGTTCGGTTGCCCGGTGACGAGCCGCGACATCAGCACGCAGCCGGTCACGCCCGCGAGCGCGCCGGACAGCACGTAGGTGAACAGCTTCACGCCCTGCACGTTCACGCCCGACAGCCGGGCCGCTTCCGCGTTCGACCCGACCGCATAGATATGACGGCCGAGCGACGTTCTCGACAGCAGGACCGACACCACGACGAACAGCACGACCATGATCACGACCGGATACGGAATGCCGGGAAAGGTCGTGTCGGGGAAGCCGTCTGCGCCGATCCGCGAGATCCGCAGCAGCGCGCCGTTGCCGAGCGCGCCGAACGCGTCGCCGAGATCCGATACCGGCCGGGCGCCCGTGATCTGGAGCGCGATGCCGCGCGCGACGAGCATCATGCCGAGCGTCGCGATGAACGGCGGCAGGCCCATCTGCGTCACGCAGATGCCGTTGACGAGCCCGCACAGCGCGCCGACCAGGATGCCGGCCGCCATCGCCGCGGGCACCGGCACGCCGGCCTTGACCAGCAGCGCGGCGCACACGCCGGCCAGCGCGAGCACCGAGCCGACCGACAGGTCGATGCCGCCGGTGATGATCACGCAGGTGGCGGCCACGCCCAGATAGGCGATGGACGTGACCTGCAGGCCGACGGTCATCAGGTTGTCGACCGAGAAGAACGCCGCGCTCGATATCGAGAACGCGAACACGAGCACGACGAGACTGCCCAGCGCCGCGAACTTCTGGATCAGGTCGCGCCGCCGCTGTCGCGCCGCCCGTTCGTCGGCCTGGCTTCGATCGGATGTCATTTCAAGCATGGGAACGCCCCGACGCGTAGTGCATGATCTCCTCCTGACTGGTGTGTTTCGTATCGAGAATGGCGGTCATTCGACCTTCATGAAAAACGGCGATCCGGTCGGTCATGCCGAGCAGCTCCGGCAGTTCCGAACTGATCAGCACCACGCCGACGCCGTCGGCGGCGAGCCGGTCCATCAGCCCGTAGATCGCGAATTTGGCGCCGACGTCGATCCCGCGCGTCGGCTCGTCGAAGAACAGGATCTTCGAGCCGCGGTACAGCCATTTGCCGATGACGACCTTCTGCTGGTTGCCGCCGGACAGGTTGCGCACGCGCTGGTGCACGGACGGCGTGCGAATCGCCAGGTCCTGCACGTAGCGGCGCGCCACGTCGATCTCGTCGTCGAAACGCAGGAATCCGAAGCGCGACGCGATGCCGCGCACGTTCGCGAGCGTGAGATTCGCCGCGACCGGCATCGGCAGCGCGAGCCCCTCCTTCTTGCGGTCCTCCGACAGGTACGCGATGCCGTGCCGGATCGCCTCGCGCGGCGAGCGGATCGTCACGGGCCGGCCGTGCAGCGCGATCGTGCCGCCGTCGGGACGATCGGCGCCGAAGATCGCGCGCGCGATCTCGGTGCGCCCGGCGCCCATCAATCCCGCGAAACCGAGGATCTCGCCACGGCGCAGCGCGAACGACACCGGCCCGAACACGCCGTCGCGACGCAGGTCCCGCACGTCGAGCAGCACGTCGTCGGTCGGCACCGATTGCCGCGACGGATAGGCGTCGTCGAGCGTCCGCCCCACCATGCGCGCGACGATGTCGTCGATGCTCACGTCGGCGAAATCGTCCGTCGAAATGTGGCGCCCGTCGCGCAGCACCGTCACGCGATCGACGATCTGCGCCATTTCGTCGAGCCGGTGCGAGATATACAGAATCGCCACGCCGTCGGCGCGCAGCTCCTCGATGATGCGAAAGAGTTGCACCGTTTCCGCTTCCGTCAGCGACGACGTGGGCTCGTCCATGATCAGCACGCGCGCATCGTGCGACAGCGCCTTCGCGATCTCGACCATTTGCTGCTGCGCGATGGACAGCACGCCGACCTTCGTCGTCGGCGCGACGTTCAGGCCGATGCGCGCGATGCAGCGCGCCGCCTCCGCGTTCATGCGTTTCGTATCGACGAACGGCCCGCGCCGCGGCTCGCGCGCAAGGAACAGGTTCTCCGCCACGCTCAGGTGCGGGACGAGATTGAGTTCCTGGTGGATGATCGAGATGCCGGCCGCCTGCGCTTCGGAAGCCGAACGAAACCGCACCGGCGCGCCGCGATAGTGAACGGCACCCTCGTCGGGCAGGTATTGGCCGCTGATGATCTTCATCAGCGTCGATTTGCCCGCGCCGTTTTCGCCGCACACCGCATGCACCTCGCCGCGGCGCAGGTCGAGGCGAATCCCGTCGAGCGCGAGGACGCCCGGGAAGCGCTTGCGAATCCCGTCCAGGCGCAGGATCTCCTGGTCGGCTTCGTCGTGCGCGGCCTGACCGGGCAGATTGCGAGGCATTGCCATTGCGTCTCCTTGGGATGGATCGACCTCGACACTACGTGGTCAGTCCAATTTGGCTGAATTACAGCAATCAAACTCATTTTGGTCAAGCCAATTTAATTATTCACATCTGATCTTACCAATGGTGAAAACCCGGACATCCGAATGAACGCGCCGCCGCACGGGGCGATGCAGCAAGCGTGATAGACTCCGCGACACGCGCTTGCGCCCAAAGCGCCTTGATCCCGATCCATCGAATGAAATCGACAGAACCCAAGCGGCTTTACCAATCGGTCGCGGCCCAGATCGTCGCGCTGATTCGTCAGGGCGAATTCGCGATCGGCGAGCGGTTACCGCCGGAGCGCGAGCTGGCGCTGACGCTCGGCGTATCGCGCCCATCGCTGCGCGAAGCGTTGATCGCGCTGGAAATCGGCGGCCAGATCGAAATCCGGATGGGCTCCGGCGTCTATGTGCGCGACACGGCGGCCGACGACGTCGGCCCGATGGCCACGCTCGGCGACAGTCCGTCGGAATTGATGCAGGCCCGCGCGGCCGTCGAAGGCAGCGTCGCCGCGCTGGCCGCCGCGCGGATGACGGCCGCCATGCTGGAACGCCTGCGCCGCACCGTGCAGCGCATGAAGCGGCTCGCGGAGGCCGGCAAATCGCCGGTCGAAGCCGACCGGCAGTTCCACATGCTGATCGCGGAAGCCGCCGGCAATTCGGTGCTCACCCGCTTCGTCGGCGAGCTGTTCGACAGCCGCCACGACCCAATCGCGGCCGCCATGCGCGGTCACGCGGAAAATCCGCAGACCTGGACCGCCGCGGTGCGCGAGCACGAGGACGTGCTGCTCGCGCTGCAGGCCGGCGACCCGATTGCGGCCCAGACGGCGATTCGCGCGCATCTTCGTGCGTCCGAAGCGCGGTGGATCGAGGGTGGCCTGAAAGCCGATCCGGATTGACCGCGTGCCGGCGCCGGCACGCGTTGGCGAGCACGGGCGCCGGCAACGCGCTATTCAACGCCCTGCAACGCGGCCCGTTCGCTGGCCGTGCGGCGCGCCGGCAGCGTGCGCGGCACCAGGCTCGTCACCAGCACCGCGCCGACCACCAGCAGCCCCGCCACCACCCCGAACCCGGCATACGGCGCGCCGGTCCGCGCAAACAGGACGCCGACCAGCCACGAACTGAACGCCCCGCCGAGCGAACCCAGCATGCTGATCACCGCGATGCCCGCCGCCGCCGCCCGGCCGGTCAGTTGGGCAGCCGGAATCGTCCAGAACACGATCGGCACGGTGAACGCGCACAGCTGCGCGATCGCAAGCAAGGCCACGGTGATCCATACGTGACCGACCGAGAAGCGCAGGAGCAGCAGACTGCAGGCGGTGACGAGCATGCACACCACCGCATGCCACCGGCGCTCGCCGTATCGGTCGGAACTCCATGCGATCGCCACGTTGCCGATCATCGTGAACACGGAAATCAGTCCGGACAACCAACCGATTCCGGTGACGCTCGCCACCCCGGCCGCCTTCAGCACCGTCGGCGACCAGAACGTCACCGTACCCATGCCGACGTAGACGCAGAAATAGATCGCCGCAAGCCCCAGCACCCGACCGTTGCGAACGATGTCGAGCACGCCCACCCGGCCATGGCCGACCACGGCCGAGGCCCGCTCCGCGTCCAGATCGCGCAAGAGCGCCTGCCGCTCCGGCGGCGACAGCCATGCCGCCTGCTCCGGCCGGTCGCTCAGCATCCGCGGCGCGACCAGCCCGAGCGCGATGGCCGGCAATCCCTCGATCAGGAACAGCCATTGCCATCCGCGTAACCCCATCGTGTCCTGCAGGTGCGCCATGATCCAGCCGGACAGCGGTCCGCCGATCATCCCGGCTACAGGAACGGCGAGCAGCAGCACGCTGTTGACACGGGCGCGCACCGTATCCGGAAACCAGTACGACAGGTACAGGATCAGGCCCGGAAAGAAGCCGGCCTCGGCGGCGCCGAGCAGAAAGCGCACCACGTACAGCGACACGCTCCCGGTCACGAACATCTGCGCCACCGTGCAGAGGCCCCACAGCACCATGATTCGCATGAGCGTGCGGCTCGCGCCGATGCGCGCCAGCACCAGATTGCTCGGCACCTCGAATGCGGCGTAACTGATGAAGAAGATGGCCGTCGCGGAGCCGAATACGGCTTCGCTCAAGCCGAGGTCCTGCAGGAACTGCAGCTTGGCGAACCCGATGTTGACGCGATCGACGAAGTTGATCACGTAACAGACGAACAGAAACGGAATCACGCGCAGCGCGATCCGACGATACAAGACGGCAGGGGGTGACTCGGACATGGACCGCTCCCGGTATGTGGACATGCGTCACGAGCAAGCGAGGCGTTGCGAAGCAATTATACGAATCCCGTATTTCGGGATTTATTGGTAGTTAACACGAGAGAGGGCGCTGACCCGTGAGACACCACGTCGCCAAATCCGCATTCGTCAGTTTTGTAAGAAAACAGCAACGTATTACGATCTTATTGGCCGCTTTCCCCTCGTTGCAAGACCTCGCGCAACACCATGTGTAAACCCGACCTTATAAATAAATACAATCCCTTATAATGAGATTTTAAAAAACACGATCGCCAACGACGGTCGCTTGTCGATATTGTCCGGCACCCCCGCATTTCTTTCGGTTCGGTTACGCTCCGTCGCCCTCCGCGACGTGCTCGCTCGACGAGGGTCAACGGGTTTTCGATCGGGTCACCCGGTGTTTTTTTCTGGATATGATCGTCTGCAGGACGAGCCGCGCTGCCCGCGCCCGGGCAGCATGAGCCGGCTTCGGCCGGGATCGAATTTGAAACGGGATGCATTCGCCACGCCATGAACCTGCGCGCTGAAACACTGTGCTTCTCGGATGTGTTCCTCCATTCCCAGGCGATCGTGAACTGGTCGCAGCACTACGACCAGATCAGTCCGGGCACCGCCACGACCACGCTGCGCCAGGTCGCCGGCCAGCGTTTTCACGTCTTTCGCGAACGCATCAACCAGCGCGTGATGCAGCACGGCCTCGCGCCGCGCAACCGGCTCTGCTTCGCGCTGCCGATCGCCAGTGCGGTCGCGCCCGTGGTCCAGGGGCGCGCCGTCGAGTGTCCGAGCCTGCTGACCCTGCGCGGCGGCGAGGAGTTCGTCGCCCACCTGCCGTGCGACACCGAGGTGCTCGCGTTCACGATCGACCGCACGCTCACGGCCGACCGCGAACTGGACGAACTCGCGAACCTCCCCGCCCGCATCCTGAAGCAGCCGGTGCTGCCGATCTCGCCCGCACGCTACGGCAATGCACTGAACGGCCTCGAGCGCGTGCTTTGCCAGGCGCTCGACAGCGGTTCGCTCACCGCACGCGATGCGTTCGACGAACGCGTGCTCGCGCACAGTGTGGTCGGCATCCTGCTCGATCTCGTACAGTCCGACGACCCGGATGCGGGGGCGCTGCCGTCGGCATCGACGCAGAGCTACATCGTGCGCCGCAGCCAGGAAATCGCGCTGGAATCCGACGACGTACCAACGGTCCTCGATCTCTGTCACCACCTCCGCATCAGCCGCCGCACGCTGCAATACAGCTTCCAGAACGTGGTCGGCACCACGCCGACCGCCTATCTGCGCTCGATCCGGCTGAACGCCGTGCGCCGCTTCCTGATGACGACACCCGAGACGATACGGATCGGCGACGCGGCAGCGCAATTCGGCTTTTGCCACTTCGGACGCTTCTCCGCGTACTACCAGCAGCATTTCCACGAGCTGCCGTCGCACACGCCGCGCCTGAGCTGAGCCTGCGGCAGACGCATGGCGGCGCCGCATCCGGGTAATCCCCCGGCCGGCCGACACGTGCGGATTGCCGATAACGGACAACGACCGTTTTTTCGCCACCGTAAATTTTGTCGTCGGCCGGCTCGCATGCGCTGCACCGCATCGAGCGGCCGTCCAAGCGCACACCCGTGGCGTCGGCGAACGTCGACATCGCTTGCCGGCTCGTCAGGAGCGGCGCGCGGCACGGGGCTATCGATCAGGCATGCCGGTGTCGACTCCTGACGCACGATCCGGCCAGCGGGACTACTCATGAACGAATCGTCACCCCGGTCCGAAGCGGGGCTCAGCAAGAACGCCGTCGGACTCTCACACATCGTCTTCTTCGTCGTCGCCGCGGCCGCGCCGCTCACCGCGATGGTCGGCGCGACACCCGCGGCGTTCTCGCTCGGCAACGGCCCCGGCGTGCCGGGCGTATTCGTGCTGGCGGGCGTGATGTACCTGATTTTCAGCATCGGCTATGCCGCGATGAGCCGGCACATCTCCAATGCGGGCGCGTTCTACGCATACATCGCGAACGGGCTCGGGCGCCCTGCCGGCGTGGGCGGCGCATTCGTCGCGATCGTCGCGTACAACGCGGTGCAGATCGCGATCTACTGCATGTTCGGCTTCTTCCTGAACGACAGCATCCAGCGGCACTATGGCGTCGACGTGCCGTGGTGGGCGTTCGCGCTCGCGTGCGTCGTCGCGGTCCACTTCTGCGGCGCGCGGCGCATCGAGTTCAGCGGCCGGCTGCTCGGCATGCTGATGATCGGTGAAATCGCGATCGTGATGCTGCTCGATCTCGCGATCGTCGCGCACGGCGCGAGCACCGGCGGCTTCAGCGCGAAACCGTTCAGCCCCGCGATGGTGTTCGCGCCCGGGCTCGGCACCGCGCTCGTGTTCGTGCTCGGCTCGTACATGGGCTTCGAGGCGACGGCAATCTTCTCCGAGGAGGCGCGCGACCCGAAGCGCACGATTCCGCGCGCCACCTACCTGGCCGTGATCCTCATCATGGCGTTCTACGCGCTGTCGTCGTGGGCGATCGTCGAGGCGTGGGGCGAGCACGCGATCGCCGCGCAGGCCGCGCGCGATCCGGCCAATCTCTGGTTTGCCGTCAGCGGCCGGCTGCTCGGCGGCATCGCGACGGACGCGATGAACGTGCTGCTCGTCACGAGCCTGTTCGCGGCCATCCTGTCGTTCCACAACACGATCACGCGCTATTTCTACGCGATGGGCCGCGAACGCGTACTGTGGCGCAAGCTCGGCCATACGTGCCCCGTGCACCGTTGCCCGGACGTCGCCGGCAAGGTGCAGACGCTGATCGCGCTCGCGGCCATCGCCGGATCGGCGGCCTTTCGCCTCGACCCGTTCGCGGTCGTGTTCTCGTGGATGAGCGCGCTGGCCACGATCGGCATCATCGCGGTGCAGATCCTGGTGGCGGCCTCGGTGATCGCGTTCTTCGCGCGCGACCGTCGGGACGCCGGCGTCGTGCACCGCCTGATCGCGCCGCTCGTCAGCGTGATCGCGCTCGGCGCGTGTCTCGTGCTGGTCGTGCGCAACCTGTCCGTGCTGAGCGGATCGGATTCGACCTTCGTCGCGATGTTTCCGTATTTCCTCGTCGCCGTCGGCGCGCTCGGCATCCGCGCCGCGCTGCGATTGAAGCGCAGCGACCCCGACCTGTATCGCGAACTCGGGCGCGCCGCCCAGTAGCCGCCGCCCGGACGGTGCCGCGCCGCACCGTCGTCTCGTTGTTCACTCCCCGAGCATTTCCCGCTGCCGACGCGCCCCGCGATGCGTCGCGCCGGCACGGGTATTCCCTAGCCCGATCGCGCGGCAACGATTGCCGATAGCGGACAAGGCTCCCGATTTCATCGACATACAGTGAATGCGACGTCGAAGCAGCACGGTGGCGGCCGCCCTCGCCGCCGCACCGTTCGGCCCGACGATTCGCCCCTGGGAAACACGGACACCATGATGAAAATTCAGAATCTGATCGGCGGCAGGCATTGCGACGCAGCGGCCGGCCGCACCTTCGAAAAACTGGCGCCGGCGACCGGCGACTACGTGGCCGCCGTGCCCGCATCGACCGCCGAAGACGTCGATCGCGCGGTGCGCGCCGCGCACGCCGCGCTGCACGACGACGCCTGGGCCCGCGCCGGCGGCCCGGCCCGCGCGCGCTGGCTGCTTCGGCTGGCGGACCTCGTCGAGCGCGACGGCAATGCGCTGACGGAATTGCTGGCCGTCGAACAGGGACGTCCGCTTGCCGAGATGCGCATGATGGACCTCCCGATGTGCATCGACACGCTGCGCTACTTCGCCGGCTGGGCCGACAAGCTCGAGGGCCGCACGATTCCGACCGACGGCTTCATGGGCCGCCCGACGCTCAGCTACACGCGGCGTGCGCCGGTGGGCGTCGCCGGCCAGATCATCCCGTGGAACGCGCCGTTGATGATCGCGGTATGGAAGCTCGCGCCGGCGCTGGCGGCCGGCTGCCCGGTGGTCGTCAAGCCGTCGGAAGACACGCCGCTGGCGATCACCCGGCTCGGTGAGCTCGTCTGCGAAGCCGGCCTTCCCGCCGGGGTCGTCAACATCGTCCACGGCATAGGCGCGGAAGTCGGCGCCGCGCTGGTCGCGCACCCGCTCGTGAACAAGATCAGCTTCACCGGCAGCACCGAAGTCGGCCGCGCGATCGCGGGAGTGGCTGCCAAGACCTTCAAGCGCGTCACGCTCGAACTGGGCGGCAAGGCCGCGCAGATCGTCTTCGCGGATGCCGATCTCGACCGTGCGATTCCGTCGCTGATGGCCGGCATGTTCGCGAACCAGGGACAGACGTGCGCGGCCGGCTCGCGCGTGCTCGCGCACCGCTCGATCGCCCAGGCACTCGAGGAACGGCTTGCCGACGCGGCCCGGGCGATGCGCATCGGTCCGCCATCGGAGCCCGGCGTGCAGATGGGTGCGCTGATCAACCCGCGTCACCTCGCGCGCGTGCGTACGCTCGTCGACGGCGCGCTCGCCGAAGGAGCGGTCATGCTCGCCGGCGACGAACAGGTGCCGCCGCGCGGCTGCTTCATGCGCCCCACGATCCTGGGCGGCGTCCATCCGGGCATGCGGATCGCCCGCGACGAAGTGTTCGGCCCGGTCGGCATGGTGATGCCGTTCGAGACCGAGGACGACGCCGTTCGCATCGCCAACGACACGCCGTTCGGCCTGTCCGCTTCCGTGTGGACGCAGGACGTCGGCACCGCGCACCGCGTCGCCGAGCGGCTCGACGTCGGCGCGGTCGCGATCAATGCGTGGAGTCCGATCGACGCACGCCTGCCGTGGGGCGGCACCAAGCAAAGCGGGATCGGGCGCGACCTGTCGAAGGCCGCGCTCGATTCGTACCTCGAGGAAAAGATCGTCACCGCAGCCCTGTGATCCCGCGGCGCGCACCGCGCCGCAACCTGTTCAAGCACTTCGCAAGAGAAACGAGAGACACCATGGACTATCAAAAGCGTCAAAAACGATTCTGGCATCCGATGAGCTCGGCGGCCGCCGGACATACGACCCCCACCGTGATCATCGAGCGCGGCGACGGCAACTACGTGTACGACGTCGACGGCCACCGCATGCTCGACGGGGTGGGCGGCCTGTGGAACGTCAACGTCGGTCACAACCGGCCGG
>NZ_BCPP01000092.1:0-12245 GCF_016586125.1 Burkholderia sp. E168m23 | reverse complement strand
CGGTACGAATGCACCATGCGGATTGGTGCATCCGCATCTACCTCGCGCGGCGCCCGCTTGCGATCCTGTCCACTCGGCGGTGCGACGGAGGGCGCCGCATCGCCGGCTCTCCCTCAAACCATCGCAGGAGATGACCATGGACAGGAATCGCATCGAAGGCAAGCTCAAACAGGTCAGGGGTTCGGTCAAGGAAGCACTCGGCAAGGTGACGGGCGACCGCGAGACCGAAGCGGAAGGTGTGGCCGAACAGCAGGCCGGCAAGCTTCAGGAGAAGGCCGGCGAGGCGGCCGATGCGGTGCGTAACCAGACGGGCACCGATCGGCACTGACCGATGACGCGGCGCCCGCAAGGGGCGTTGCGAAGGCCGGCCGGGCCGCCCTCGCAACGATGATGCGTTGCCGGCATGACCACGGTCGGCCTTGACCCGGCGGCGCGGCCGCTGTCTCCTGCCGCAGACTTCCATCCCGGCTCACCGTCATACGGGCCGCGGATCGGCCATGACCACGGAACTTGATGACCAAATCTCACAACATAGTTCCGATATTTCGTTTGCTGCACGGGTATTGGCTACCCACAATCCATTCACCTCTTTCGCGATGAAAGGTTCTTCGGAGACGGAACCGCGGTGATCGGCCAGCCGGTCGGGCGCATGGCGCCTCGGCGGCGCACGCCATCGCCGGCGCGCAGGAGGTTGCCGACGGGCGCCGATCGCGCGTTGCATCCCGACCCCCAGAAGAAGGACAGCCATGACGTTCCGCATTCGTTCGCTTTCCGGCGTCGCACTGACCGCCGCGCTTCTCGCGTTCCAGACGGGCGCGGCCCATGCGCAGGAGACGATCGTCAAGGTCGGCGTGGCCGGCCCGCTGACGGGCGGCGGCGCCGCTTACGGGAAAGACATCGAGAACGGCGTGCGCATGGCGGTCGACGAAGCGAATGCCGCTCGCACGATGGTCGGCGGCAAGCCGGTGAAATTCGTCATCGCGTCGCAGGACGACCAGAGTGATCCGCGCACCGGCGTGCAGGCCGCGCAGCAACTCGCCGACGCACAGGTGGCCGTCGTGATCGGCCACTTCAATTCGGGCACGACGCTGCCCGCGTCGAAGATCTACGCGAAGGCCGGCATTCCGATGATCACGCCGTCGGCGACCAATCCCGACATCACGCGCGCCGGGCTCGGCACCGTGTATCGCGTGATCGCGACCGATACGCAAAACGCGGGCAACGCCGGTGCGTACGCCGCGAGCGTGACGAAGGCGAAGCGCATCGCGATCATCGACGATCGCACCGCGTTCGGCCAGGGCGAAGCCGACGAATTCGAGAAGGCCGTGAAGGCGAACGGCGGCACGATCGTCACGCGCGAATTCACGAACGACAAGGCCGTCGACTTCAGCGCGCAGCTCACGAAGATCAAGAGCACCAACGCCGATCTCGTGTTCTTCGGCGGGCTCGACGCACAGGCCGCGATGCTCGTGAAGCGCATGCGCCAGCTCGGCATCCGCGCGCAGTTCCTCGCGGGCGGCGGCGTGATGAACGCGAACTTCATCAAGCTGGCCGGCAATGCGGCCGAAGGCGCGTCGGTGTGGGAATACGGGCAGCCGCTGTCGCGTCTCGCGAAGGGCAAGCTGTTCGAAACGAAATTCAAGCAGAAGTACGGCGTCGACATGCTCGCGTATGCGCCGTTCGCGTACGACGCGACGTGGATCGCGATCAACGCGATGCAGAAGGCGAACTCGACGAAGCCGGCCGATTTCAACGGCGCGCTGAAGGGCACGCGCTACGACGGCATCACGGGCACCATCGCGTTCACGAACACGGGCGACCTGAAGAACCCGAGCTCGACGCTGTATGAAGTGAAGAACGCCGCGTGGCAGCCCGTCACGACCCAGTCGGCGGACTGAACGCAACCCGCGCGCGGGCTTTCGCGGCGATGCCGGACGTGCTGAAATAGCCGAAGCGATCGTTCACGAAGCCTGCCTGCGGCACGCCGCGCGAGTCGCGGCGCGAATCACCCACAGGCCCTGAGCCTTTTACGTGCAACCGGAGTCAGTCGTGAGTTCTCAAGTCGTCATCGTCGGCGGTGGTGTGATCGGCAGCTCGATCGCTTATTTCCTGCGCGCCACCGATCCCACGGTCGCCGTGACCGTCATCGAGCGCGACCCCACCTATGCCAGATCGTCGTCGGCGCTGTCGGCCGCGTCGATTCGCCAGCAGTTCTCCACGCCGCTGTCGATCGAGATGTCGCTGTTCGGCATCGAGTTCCTGCGCACGATCGGCGAGCGGCTCGAAGTGGACGGCAACCGGCCGTCGATCGATCTGCACGAAGGCGGTTACCTGTTCCTCGCGACGCCGGCCGGCGACGCGACGCTGCGCGAGAACCATGCGCTGCAGACGCGCCTCGGCGCCGATATCCGGCTGATGGACGGCGACGCGCTGCGCGCGAAGTTTCCGTGGCTGAACGTCGACGATCTCGTGTCGGGCGCGTACGGCGTGAGCGGCGAAGGCTGGTTCGACGGCTACGGGCTCGTGCAGGCGCTGCGCAAGAAGGCGCAGGCGCTCGGCGCGCGCTACGTGCCGGCCGACGTGAAGGACGTGGTGCGCGACGGCCGCAGGATCACGCATGTCGTGACGGGCGACGGTGAACGCTATGCGTGCGACACGCTCGTCAACGCGGCCGGCGCATGGACGCGCACGCTGTCGTCGATGATGGGCATCGACATTCCCGTGTATGCGCGGCGGCGCAGCATCTTCAACGTATCGTCGCCGGCGAAGCTCGCCGATTGCCCGCTGCTGATCGATCCGACCGGCGTGTATTTCCGGCCGGAAGGGCGCACGTATATCTGCGGCACGTCGCCGAGCCCGGATCGCGACCCGGACGACCTGCCGCTCGACGAAGTCGACCACGGCCTGTTCGACGACGTGATCTGGCCGACGCTCGCGCACCGCGTGCCGGAATTCGAGGCGCTGCGCGTCGAGAATTGCTGGTCCGGTTACTACGAGTACAACGTGTTCGATCACAACGCGATCATCGGCTACCACCCCGAACTCGACAACGTCGTGTTCGCGAACGGCTACAGCGGCCACGGGCTGCAGCAAGGGCCGGCGACGGGGCGGGGCGTCAGCGAACTCATTCTGGGCGGGCGTTACGACACGCTCGACCTGTCGTCGCTCGGCTGGGCGCGCGTGCTCGAAAACCGGCCGATCGTCGAAAAGAACGTCGTGTAGCGCGGCGTGACCGCCCGGTATGGGGTGGGCGGAATTCTCCTAGTGTCTCAAACCCGTTGGCCCGACTGTGTCGGGCCTTTTTTCGTGGCGTGCATCAGCCGACGCCATAGACGGCATCGCGCAGATCGAGCGTGTACTGCCCGTTCATCCCTTCGTAGAGCGTGTTCGTCAGCGACACGACGGTGAGCCCGCGTGCGCGGTCGACGAACCACGAATGACCGTAGACGCCGCCCCAGCGCCACGTGCCGACGGATTCCGGCGACGCGGCCGCCTGCGGGTCGCGCAACACCGAGAAGCCGATCCCGAAGCCCGCGCCGGGCAGGTCCGGCAATTCCAAATCGCCGGTCTGTACGCGGCCCATCTCGTCGACCAGCTCAGTCGGCAGGATCGTGCCGCCGCCCGCGCGCAGCGTGTCCAGCACCGTCAGCACGTCGCCCGCGGTGCCGACCATCCCGGCGCCGCCCGACGGGAACGCGTGTGCATTCAGCGCGCGCGACGGCGAGTACGTGACGCCGACGAAGCCTTCGTCGATGGGCACCGTCTCGTTCTCGGCGAGCCGGTGCGGCTGCGGCGTGTCGTTCACGTACGGCGTGGCGAGCCGCGCCGGATCGCGTGCGACGAACCCAGTGTCGCGCGCACCGAGCGGGCGCAGCACGAGCGCATCGATCGCATCGGCGAGCGGCACGCCGCAGACGGCCTCGATCAGCGCACCGATGACGTCGATCGACAGCGAATAATTCCAGCTCGTGCCGGGCGCGAACAGCAGCCGCACGCTCGCGATCCGGCGCAGGTTTTCGGCGAGCGTGATCGATGCGCCATCCAGCCCGTCGGAGACACCCGCACGCGCATAGGGGCCGTTCGCGTCGGTTTCGTTGAAACGATAGTCGAGGCCGGCGGTATGCACGAGCAACTGGCGCACCGTGATCGTCGGCACGCGGCCGTCGGGCAGCGCCGGACGGAAGTCGGGCAGCCAGCGCGCGATGTCTTCGTCGAGCGACAGCTTGCGTTGCGCGACGAGCGCCATCGCGGCCGCCGACACGATCGGCTTCGTCACCGATGCGAGCCGGAACAGCGTGTCCTCGCGCATCGGCGTACGCGATTCGCGATCCGCGAACCCGGCCGCGCGGCGATAGACGAGCTCGCCGTCGCGGGCGACGAGGACGACCGCGCCGACCAGCCGCTGCGTGTCGAGCTGGCGGGACAGGACCGTGTCGATGCGCTCGGCGAGCGCCGGATCGGTGGACGACTGCTGTGACGATGCGGGAGAGGAGGTCATCGAAGTTTCCGTCGTGAAGGGCCTGGTCGACATGTTATGAGGCGGTTGCCGCACGCGTCGTTAATCCTTACTCCGAACAGGGCGATGGGCGCGGCATGGGCCGGCATGGGCGAACACCGACCCCGGCGGCCGACAAAATAGGCGCCAATCGTCCGGCGGCGTTCGTTAGAATCTGCTTTCGTCGAGGAAATGACGCATTTGCATGGTGCAGAGCAGTATCGAATCGAAGACGCTGCTTGTCCTGATTCCATCGTTCATCTTTCACCGGAGGCGAGCATGCCAGGTTTACTTCCCGATGTTGACCGCGAGGGGCTCCTCGAATATTCGGTGGTGTACACCGATCGCTCGGTCAACCATATGTCGCAGCGCTTCCAGGGTGTCATGCGCGACATCTCCGCCACGCTGAAAAAAGTCTACAACGCGAAATCGGTCGCGATCGTCCCGGGCAGCGGGACGTTCGGCATGGAAGCCGTGGCGCGACAGTTCGCGACGAACGAGAAGTGCCTCGTGATCCGCAACGGCTGGTTCAGCTTTCGCTGGTCGCAGATCTTCGACATGGGCAGCATTCCGTCCGAGACGACGGTGCTGAAGGCGCGCCCGGTGGAAGCGGGCAGGCAAGCGGCCTATGCGCCGGCGCCGATCGATGAAGTGGTCGCCGCGATCAAGGAAAACAAACCCGATCTCGTGTTCGCGCCGCACGTCGAAACCGCGTCCGGGATCATGCTGCCCGATGCGTACCTGCGCGCGGTGGCCGATGCCGTGCATGCGGTCGGCGGCATGTTCGTGCTGGATTGCATCGCGTCCGGCACCGTGTGGGTCGACATGCAGGCGAGCGGCGTCGATATCCTGATCAGTGCGCCGCAAAAGGGCTGGAGCGCGTCGCCGTGTTGCGCGATGGTCATGTTGAGCCCGCTCGCACGCGAGCGTATCGATGCGACGACCAGCACCAGCTTCGCGTGCGATCTGCGCAAGTGGCTGCAGATCATGGAAGCGTACGAGGGCGGCGGGTTCGCGTATCACGCGACGATGCCCACGGACAGCCTCACGACGCTGCGCGACGTGATGAAGGAAACCGACGCATACGGCTTCGACAAGGTGAAGGCGGAACAGCTCGAACTCGGCGAGCGCATTCGTGCGCTGCTGACGGAGAAGGGGTTCAGGAGCGTGGCCGCGAAAGGGTTCGAGGCGCCGGGTGTCGTGGTGAGCTACACGGACGATGACGGGATTCGCACCGGGAAGAAATTCGCCGATGTCGGTTTGCAGATCGCGGCGGGCGTGCCGTTGCAATGCGACGAGCGGGAGGACTTCAAGACGTTCCGGCTCGGGTTGTTCGGTCTCGACAAGCTGCATGATGTCGATGGCGCGGTGAAGCGGTTTGCCGATGCGTTGAACCGGATTGTTTGACGCGGTTTTGCGGAGTGGAGTGTTTGGGTGGCCGCCGCTCAACCGTTGAGCGGCGGCTTTTTAGTCGTTGAAAACGCAACCATTCTGGATCGTGACATGACCGAAGGCGCTCTAACGTTTGCCAGTCAGGCTGAATGGGAAAGCTGGTTGGGGCAGAACGGCGGCACGTCGACCGGAGCATGGCTGCGGCTCGCGAAAAAAGGCGCGGGGCAGCGAACCGTCAGCTATGAAGCGGCGGTGGAAAGCGCCCTCTGCCACGGCTGGATCGATGGCCAGAAGAAGGCCGAGAGCGAGCAATACTGGTTACAACGCTTTACCCCGCGCTCGGCGAAGAGCATCTGGTCCAAAATCAACAAGGACAAGGCCGAAGCGCTGATCGTCGCCGGCAGGATGCGCCGGGCCGGCCTGCGTGAAATCGAGAAGGCCAAACAAGACGGCCGTTGGGAGGCTGCCTATACGTCGGCCAGCAATGCGATCGTGCCGGACGACTTGCAGGCGGCTCTGGACGCCAATCCCAAAGCCGCGAAGTTTTTTGCGACGCTGAACAGCCGTAATCGCTATGCGATCCTGTTCCGGATACAGAACGCCAGGAAGCCTGAAACACGGGCACGCAAAATCGCGGAGTTCATCGACATGCTGAAGCGGGGCGAGACGTTTCATCCGTAGGGCTGTGCTGCCGGCGGCATGCCAGAAGAACCGCGCGGGACCGGGAACAGCTGAACGCGGACAGCTACCGCACCCAGTGACGGAAGCGTTCAATTTTTCGGCGCGCCGAGATCAGTTGTGTCGTGTGTGTGGATTCGGCCATGGAATATGGGCCTTGCGCGCGCCGCTTGGGATTGCAGTGTACGAATAAGAAATTCAATCCGGAGACGGAAGGGCCGAAGACTTGTTTGAACGAGGTCTCCAGGAGGGGCGTCGATCCTTGCGTCAGATGCGCTATGCAGTTGGGATTCTGATGTGACGGAATTGGCTTCATTGGCACGGTGTGGTCAGTTCACGTTGTGCGATTTTATGAATGACTTTGTTTATAAAAATAAAGCGCTCAAGGTATGGTTGGTCGTCGACTTGCATCTACCTGACGAAATTGACAGTTACATTTCATTTAAATGTTAATTTAAATTGATTTGCAGCTAAATCTGTCATTTCGATTAATGGAATAATCAGGAGGGGATGTGATTCATCGAATGCTGTTTGCCGGCGCGATTGTGCTTACAACGGCGATGCCTGCCCATGCGGGAAGTGCCACGGACGTCTCTCCCATCTGCACGACAGTCCGGACCGAACCAACCAGGGACTCGCTATTGAGCCGAAGCAGTTATTGCCAGAAAACGGTTCCGCTCGAATATGTCGCGAAGGACGATCAAAACAATGAAATCGGGCGAGTGGCTATCGACGCCTACGCGTATTCCGACAATCCATCGAATCAGCTCGCATGGCCATTGAAGTTCCGATTTCGCACACGCATCATTTCCGGCAATCCGGGCGGCCTGATGATCAAGCCTATCGTCGAATGCGGTTCGGATTGCACGGTTGCACCCAATGCCGGCGTACCGCTTGCCCTCGGCGGGCTGTCCAACGAAATATCGGTGATGGTCACGCCGAACATGGGATCCAGTAACCCGCTCAGGTTCAGTCCGACTCTCGAGTATCGGGTCGCGAAGTCGGGAGACTCGTTCGATAACGGTGCAAGCGTGAGTCCGTACGCAGGCGTGGGTTATATTCCCGACATTCGATGCGACGTCGCGCTCGTCAAGAGCAACTCGCAAGGATGCGTCTACGAGGACGCACCGGCGGTTCTCCGTACCATCGTCGCCACGAATCCCGACGTCGACGAATCGGCAATCCATATTCGCGAGGCGCAGGCGGCCGGCCGCCCCGGCAAGTTCGTGCCGAAGGGTGACGGCACGATTTTTCCTGATACCTGGGAGTCCAGGCCGCTGACACGCACGCGCGACGCAACGCTTCGGCGGGACAATCGGGATGCATCCAAGAAGCAATGCGTCGCGAAATACGGCTCGGTTAACGGCCAGTGCACGTTCACCGGCGATCCGGACGAAACGCCGACCGATTGCGATTGCGACGAGTATCCGTTTGCGTCGACCGAGCAGGGTGCATCAAGTGACCCGGAAGTATCGGTCAAACGTATCGATGCCAGCGATAATCGACGCGCGGGCGCTTTTCTCGGCAATTTCTATTTGAACCAGCGCGTGCTCGACCAAGAGAAATTCTACGTCGATGTCGGCTCTCAGCAGCCTGCGGCAAAACGTTGAGCCGCAGGGAAGGAAACGCGTGCCGTTGCCGCGGTTCGCGGGTATCTTCGGACCGCGGCACGAAAACATTCACCATATGAGCGATCACGAGAACTTCCCTTTCTGGCTTAACCAGCCCTATGAACGCTGTCGCCGCGTCGTGCCGGGCGCGATGCAATCCGAGACAGTGCCGATCGAGGATGCGCTGACGCGCGTGACGGCGGCCGATGTTTTCGCACCGGAGAATGTCCCGCCCGTTCCGCTCGCTGCGGTCGAAGGCTATGCATTGCGCGCATCCGATACCGTACATGCGACGCATGGTGCACCGGTCGAGCTCGATTTCGAGTTCAGTCGGCGCGCACTGGCTTCGTCGGCGGGCAGTCCGGCGGCTCGCGCAATCCACGCGCAGTGTGCGGTCGATGTCCCTCCGTATTTCCCGCTGCCGGAAAACGCCGACACCGTCGTCCCGAAAGGCGGTCTTGAAGTGACGCATCGCGACGCTCGGTCTTTCCTGCTGCTGCACGCGCCGTTATCCGCCGGGCAACACGTCATCGCTTCCGGCAGCGAATATCGACAAGGCAGCCTGCTCCTGCCCAAGGGCAGCCGGATAACGGCCGAATTGCAGATCGCGCTGACAGCGGCAGGCGTCCGCGATATCGAGGTGACGAAACGGCCGCGCATTGGCGTAGTGATCGTCGGGTATGAGCAGCGCGCTCCCGGCATCGCTCGCGAGCAATGGCAGCGGCCCGATACGAGCGGACCGTATATCCGTGCGGTACTGCAGCGCTGGGGATACAGGGTGTCGTCGATCGAGTACATCGAGCCGCCGGACATGACACTGCCGCCGCTCGAAGTGCAACAGAACGAGTACGCATTCCAGAAGAAGCTCGCCGAGTTCGCGCAACGTTACGACCTGATCGTCGGAGCCGGATTGCCTGCCACGCCGCCCTTCCGGGACATCGGACTGAATGCGCAACGAGTGTATTCGCGCGACGAGGCGACCGTCGAGATCAGACAAACACCGGCTGATCGTTTCAACTTCGGACGCAGTGACGATCGCTCGCCACCGAAGAAGACCACACTCCCGTTCACGCGGCCCGATGGTACGCAAAGCGGGATGACGGTCCTGACGAGCTACGATCAGGCCACGCTGATCAACCTGCCGGGCCACACGAGCGCAGTGGCGATGCTGATGCACGCGATCATGCCGCGTGTGCTCGATTTGCTCGAGCACGCCGCAACGCCCGGGCCGCATTGGGAAACCGGCATCATCGACCACAGCGTCGAGCGCGATGCCCAACTGAACGCGATGCGATGGGGTAACCTGCATCGTGGGGCCGACGGACACGTGGTCGTCCGCCTGCTTCCGCCCGAAGGCGACGGGTTGATCAGCGGTGTCGTGCATGCCGATGTGCTCGCCGCGATCCCGGCTGCGGAATATCCAATGGCTGCAGGTTCCTCCGTGCTGTTCCTGCGTCTCGATCGCGACCTTTCCAGCGAGCCGCCGCGCCAGACGGCGGCGACATCCGCCGAGGGAGCCTCACAATCGCCGCCAGCGGTTGAAACCCGTACGACAACCGTCGATATCGATGACGCACGCCCCATCGACCTTCGCGACACGTGGCAATGGCTCGACGCAGCATTCGCCGCCGATGCGTCACGCCTGCCTGGCGGACTCAACGGACCCGCGTCCGACGACGACATCGCTGCCTTACAGGTCGCGCTGGGTGCGACGCTGCCTGACGCACTCGTCGACAGTCTGCGGATTCACGATGGACAGGCGGCGTTGGGCGAGGCGTTTTCTGGAAGCGATGCGCTGCTGAGTGCCCGCGAGATCCTCGCGCAATGGCGCATCTGGAAAGGTCTCGTGGACGCTGGCGATTTCGGTGACATGACATCGGAACCGGATGCGGGCATCGCCGATGACTGGTACAACCTGAAATGGATTCCGTTTACGCATGACGGCAGCGGTAATCACTTGTGTGTCGACCTCGATCCCGCTGAGGGCGGCGTCGCCGGACAAGTGATTCGGGTCTGGCATGATGATGCGCGGCGCGAGCGTATCGCGAGGAGTTTTCCGGAGTGGCTTGCCGGTATCGCGTCGGCGCGACAATCAAGTTGAGTACCCGTGGAGCGTGTGGTCGTGCCATCTCGTCGATAATCGACGCGTGACGCGATGCGGCGAGATGGCGGCTCAGACTCAACGGAGAAACGAGCGATGGTTTCAAAGAACGTCCGCAGAGCGACGGCAGACGATGTCCCGGTGCTGACACAGATCCGGAACGATGCACATGCCAGAAAAGTCGCGCACGGCGACTACGTGTGGGGCAGGGATGGCGACGGCTTTTCCGAGCGGTGGGTGCGAAACCATGTCGCCGAGAAAGCCGTGTACGTCGTCGAACAGGATGGCGCGCTGGTCGGCACGTTCTCGCTCGACTTCGACGAGGACAGGCACTGGGGGCCGCAAGCGCCGATCGCCGGTTACGTGCATGGGCTTTGCGTGCGGCAAGGTTTCAACGGGCTCGGACTCGGCGGCTTCATGCTCGACTGGTGCGCTCATGAGGTGAGCCGCTTGAACCGGCGTTTGCTTCGACTCGACTGCGGCGCTGAAAACACGAAGCTCTGCGCTTACTACGAGTCGCTGGGCTTTGTCCGCGTCGGATTGAAAACGGACGGTATTGTCTGGTCCCTGTACGAAAAACCTGTCAGTTCGGCCAGCCGGTGATCGCGGCGGTCCGTCTGCAAACGCTGCAAGTGGGCCGCACGATTGACCATCGCGCGTTCGCGAACGTTCGACGTCACTCGACGCCGCGTCACCGTTGCCCTGCTACGCAGGCAACAGCCCCGCTTTACGATAATTGTCGATCAGCGCGTCATAGAGCGAGAGATCGGCGCGACTCCGCGCGATGAGCTGCGCGCCGGCGATGGCCGCGAAGATGGCCCGCGCCCGCTGTTTGCTCTCCCGGGCGCCGACCACGGCCGCCGCGGACAGAGCCTTGCTCAGCCACGCGACATTCACGTCGGCGAAGGCCAGGACTTCTTTCATCACGACTTCCGGCAGATCGTCGGTTTCGGCGGCCATGAAGCTGCAAAGGCACAGGCGGTTGCCGGTCTCGAGCGCCTTGCGGAAGGTATCCGGATAGCGACGCAGGCAATCCAGCGGATCGCGCGAGTTGGCCAGCATGTCGTCCAGCGCCGCCGCTGAATCCTCCCAATAACGCCTCGCTACCGCTGCGCCAAGATCGGCCTTGCTTTCGAAGTGGTGGTAGATGCTCGCGGCCTTGATCCCCACCTCGCTGGCGAGATCCCGATAGTTCAACCCGCCGTAGCCGTGCGTCTGCGCGAGCCTCGTGGCGGCCGCCAAGATTCTTTCTCTCGAGTTCGAGCTCGCGTCGTTCGCCACTGCTTCAGTCTCCGCGCACGGGAAAAGGGTGTTGACACCCCGGATTGTACCTTATATGGTTAACCTAACAAACGTTAGGTAGATTCATGGGCGACGTGTCTTTCACGTCGTCCCACCCCGTGGAACCGACTACGGAGCGCTCCCGCAATGACTTCCAGCAACGTCGATTTCGATGCAGCCCGACTGCCCCCGATGAAGATCCACGATTTCCCGACTGGGCCCTATCCGACCCGCGTGCGTATCGCGCTGGCCGAAAAAGGGCTGCAATCGCGCGTCGAGTTCGTGATGGTCGATCTTTACCAGGGCGAGCACAAAAAGCCCGAGTTCATCGCCGGCAAGAATTATTCGGGTACGTTGCCGGTGCTGGAGCTCGATGATGGCACCTGTATCGCCGAGTGCACGGCCATTACCGAATACCTCGACGCGCTCGATGGCGCGCCCACGCTCACCGGCAGCACGCCCCGCGAGAAGGGCATCATCCACATGATGAGCAAGCGCGCCGAGCTGGAGCTGCTCGATGCCATCAGCGTCTATTTCCATCACGGCACGCCGGGGCTGGGCCCCGACGTCGAGACGTATCAAAACCCGGAGTGGGGGTTCCGCCAACGCGACAAGGCACTGAGGGGCATGCGCTACTTCGATGCCGTTCTGCAAAGCCGGCCGTATGTCGCGGGCGAGGCGTTCTCGA
>NZ_BCPP01000091.1:0-12250 GCF_016586125.1 Burkholderia sp. E168m23 | reverse complement strand
GATCGGCGGTGCGGCCATTCACGACCAGATCGTCCAGTTCGTGTTGTGGGTGCGCGCGAGCGGCGGCACGATTCTCGACGCGTTCCTCGCGATCTTCATCACGTTCCTGCTGTACCGCTGGGTGCGCCGCGTACAGTTCCGCCGCTATCTCGCACAGGTGCGCATCTCGCCGCCGCAGCTCGTCGAGATGATGACGTCCGACGAACCGCCGCTGATCTTCGATGCGCGGCCGAAGGCGATCCGCGACCGCGAGCCGTACCGGATCGCCGGCGCGGTGCCGGTCGATCTCGATTCGCCGGACCTGCTCGACCCGGAAGTGCTGAAGCGGCCGATCGTCGTCTATTGCGTGTGTCCGAACGAGGCGACTGCGAAGCGGCTCATCGCGAAGATGCAGCGCAAGAAGATGATCCACAACATCCGGGCGCTGAAGGGCGGCCTCGATGCGTGGGAAAAGCATGGCTATCCGGTCGAGCCGCTGCCGGCCGATCTGGATTCGTCGCGGTATTTCGTACGGCCCGAGCAGGGCGGGCTGGAGGGCGAGTATACGGTGCGGGCGACGTTGTCGAAATAAATACGCACACCGTTTTACGCGGATTTAAATCCGGTCACCCATTTCGCCCGCCGCGATTCTCCCAAAATCGCCTGGCGTGAAACCGCCGATCCTCCCTATAATCCCGCCTGCATATTGCGTGCGCGAAATGGCGCACATTCGACGCGCGTTCGTTCGCGCCGAAAGCGATGAATCCCGTTGCCGCTCGTCACGCGCACAGCCGCGTCGCGCGGGCCGCTCGGGTGTATTCGGTGAAAGGCTCGATCCGTTTTTCCGGATTGTTCCGGAAAGGTCGGATAATCCGCAGCAATTCCATCCGGATTGACGCGGTATCCGTGTCGTTTCTTATTCGGAAATCGACAGCGGCGATTATTTCGTTTTCGGCTGCCACAATCGGCATGAACGGGCGCGCATGGTCATCGATACAATGACGGCGGCCCGCTCGCGGCTGCCAAGGAGACGGATTTGAAACAACCAGAAGACCAGCTGCACCGCGGGCTGGAAGAGCGGCACATCAACCTGATGGCGCTCGGCGCGACGATCGGCGTCGGCCTGTTCCTCGGCTCGGCCACCGCGATCCGCACGGCCGGGCCGGCCATCCTGCTGACCTACCTGCTGGGCGGCCTCGCGATCTTCCTGATCATGCGCGCGCTCGGCGAGATGGCGATCACCAACCCGGTCGCCGGCGCCTTCAGCCGCTATGCGCGCGACTACCTCGGCCCGCTCGCCGGTTACCTGACCGGCTGGACCTACTGGTTCGTGTGGATCGTCACCTGCATGGCGGAAATCACGGCGGTCGGCGTCTACATGCACATGTGGTTCCCCGGCGTGCCGAACTGGATCTGGGCGCTCGCGGCGCTCCTCGCGATGGGCTCGGTGAACTTCATCGCGGTCAAACTGTATGGCGAATTCGAATTCTGGTTCGCGCTGATCAAGATCGTCACGATCGTGCTGATGATCATCGGCGGCGGGCTGATGATCGCGTTCGGTATCGGCAACGGCGGGGTCGCGACCGGCATCTCGAACCTCTGGTCGCACGGCGGCTTCATGCCGAACGGGATCAACGGCGTGATCGCCGCGCTCCCGATCGTGATGTTCGCGTATCTCGGCGTCGAGATGCTCGGCCTCACGGCCGGCGAGGCGCGCAACCCGGAGAAGTCGCTGACGAAGGCGGTGAACTCGGTGTTCTGGCGCGTGCTGATTTTCTACATCGGTGCGCTGTTCGTGATCATGTCGCTCTATCCGTGGGACCAGATCGGCACGCAGGGCAGCCCGTTCGTGATGACGTTCTCGCGGCTCGGCATTCCGGCCGCCGCCGGCATCATCAACTTCGTCGTGCTGACCGCGGCGCTGTCGTCGTGCAACAGCGGCCTGTTCAGCACCGCGCGGATGCTCTACAACCTCGCGCAGCAGGGCCAGGCGCCGGCCGCGCTCGGTCGCGTGAACCGCAGCGGCGTGCCCGTGTACGGCGTGGCCGTGTCGGTCGCGCTGCTGCTGATCGGCGTGTTGCTCAACTATCTCGCGCCGCAGCACGTGTTCACGTGGCTCACGTCGGTGTCGACGTTCGGCGCGATCTGGACGTGGTGCGTGATCCTGATCGCGCAGATGCGGTTTCGCCGCACGCTGTCGGCCGACAAGGTCGCGCGCCTGCCGATTCGCGTGCCGTTCTATCCGCTCGGTTCGTTCGTCGCGCTCGGCTTTCTCGTGCTGGTCGTCGTGTTGATGGCGTTCACGCCCGATACGCGCGTCGCGCTCGTGATCGGGCCGGTGTGGATCGTGCTGCTCGGGATCGCGTACGCGCTGTTCTACGCGAACCGTCCGGCCGCGTCGATGCCGACGAAGTCGTAAACGGAGGGAGCGGGCAGGGCGCCGCATGATCGTTGATCGCGATCATGCATGCGCGGGCCGGACGGCCTATGCTGAACGAACGCATTGCTTGTCCGCGCTTCGCGTGGCATCCCCCGATCCCCGCGACCGCGGCGGCTGTCCGGCCGCCGCGCGCCGCTGCCGCGCGAAGCTTCCGTCGTCGTTCAGCGACGACGCGCACGCACGGAGATCTTCGCCATGCAGACTGCCCAGTCCATTCCGACGCTCGCGCGGATCGCGCTGGCCGTCGACCCGACGCCCGAATCGCTGACCGCCGCGCGCTATGTGCGCACGCTGCTGCGCCCCGGCATGCGATTGCGCATCATTTGCGCGATCGACAATCCGCGCCTCGTGTTGCCGGACATTCCGCGCATCGACGCGCTGCTGACGTCCGCGCGCGAGGACATGATGCGCGAAGCGCAAGCCACTTGCGCGCGAATCGCGGCGCTGTTCGCCGACAGCGGCAGCGAAGTCGAACAGGCGGTCGTCGATACGTCGGTCACGGGCGGCTCGGTCGTGGACGCACTGGTGAACGATACGTCGACGTGGCACGCGGACGTGCTGGCGATCGGCGCAAATCCGCATCACGGGCTGTTGCGGCTCGTCGAAGGCGCGATGTCGGACACGCTGACGAAACGCGCGCGCTGCGCGCTGCTGATCGTGCCCGGCACCTACGCACGGCCGACGGACGGCACGCTGCAGCGGCTGATGTTCGCGGTCGACGGCAGCGAGCCGTCGCTGCATGCGGTGCGCGTCGGCCTCGGCTTCGCCGCGCCGGGGACGTTGCTGTATGCGGCGTACGTGATCGACCGTGCGGTTCGTCTGACCGATGTCGTGCCGGTGCGCGCGCTCGAGGATGCGTATCGCGCGGAGGGCGAGGACGCGCTCGCGAAGATCGGCCCGTTGTTCCACGCGACGGGCAATCCGACCAAGCGCGGCATCGTCGAAACGCATCCGACCAGCGATGACGTGGCCCATGCGCTGATGCGCGATGCCGTGCACTGGCGGGCAGAGCTGCTGGTGGTCGGCACGCATGGCCGTCGCGGCATCGCCGCCTGGTTGATCGGCAGCGTCGCACGACGCGTGGCGCACCTCGCGCAGGTGCCCGTGCTGCTGGTGCGTGGTGTGGAGTGAATCGCGCGTCGTTGCGATCGATGCGGCTCAGGATTGACCTGCATCAGAAACGCGACGCGCATCGCGTGAGACAGTGATGGAACGTCCGGTGGCGCGGCGGGTCTGTCGTGCTCGCACACGATCCCGCGCCTGCATGCGGGTAGCCATTTCCGCCGCATTCGCTTCCGTCACATCATTTCAGGAGCCGCGCCACGGGTTTATACGGCGCGTCATCCGACCGGGAACTCTCTGGCACGAGGGTAGGCAACCGACGGTTGCCTTGGAGGACGGGCGGGGTGCAAGTCACCCCGTCCGCTTTCCGCCTGGCCCCGTCGAATCCATTTCCGCAGCAAGGGGGTTGAATGCGGCCGCGTCGAGCGGCACATCATCGCGCGCGTTCGCTTCGATATGGATCGCGACGAACATGGACGCGTGCACGCAGCGCGCCGGTATGGCAGCCGCGCCGTGGCGCACGCAGCCATTGCACGGGACAGAGGTCAGAGGGTACGAAGAATGGATCGCAGGTCGTGCCGACGGCCCGCGCCGCGTCGTACCCGCACATGCGGACGCACGGCATGCAGCGGCGCGCACGCGCTGCACGTGCGGCTACGCAGACGATTCGCATGCGGCCAGCCGGGGCGCGCCTTGCGACGCAGCTCCGATCCGGCCGGCGCATCGGCCGCGTGTCGCGCGCAGAGCGCCGCGGCGAACCGCTGCAACGCGAGGACGGACCCCGCGACGCTCTGGTATTTTTCGCGGCCGATCTGCCCGTCGAGCGTGACGAGCAACCCGGCCTCGCGTGCGAGCGCGAGCAGGGTGTCGAGATCGTCGGACGGACGGTTGCCAGCCGACGCGGCCCGGGCGGGCAGGGCGTGCGCGTTGCCCGACGCGCGCCGCTGGCCGTCCCGGCCCGGTAAGTTGCGATGTGCCATGGTTGGTCTCCTGCGCCGGACCCCGCGTGCCGGCTCGATGGCCGACTGAGCGATGTTCCGGTATGAACGCCTGGTTCATGTGATCAGTATCGTGTGGCGAGGGCGCGCTGCCAAGCGGCGCGCGCTGAAGTCGCTGTCAGGAAATTGCGCGACGCGTATCGGAATCCGCTGACACGCGCGGCGGCCGGCCGGTCCGGCGCGTTCGTCCCCCATGAATGAACGGCACGCGGCGGGCGCCGCTTGACGCGTGATTTCGGCCGGTCTAAGTTCGCTTCTGCATCGGCGTCGCCCGGCGTTCCATCCGCCGCCCGTCGCCAGTGCCGCGCCCGGGGTGGCGTGGCAGGGCTTTCAGTTTCGTTCGCGGGCCATGTGCATCGCGAACCCCGCGCGGCCGGTTCGGTACGGCCAGTTTGGCAACGAACCGGCGCGGCGGCACGCAATGTGCCGTTGATCGCGCGCAAACACGCGTCGGCGCATCGTACGCCGCCCGTCTATCCAGTCTTTAAGCTTCCAGTACCGTCATCTTTTCGTTCCTCGACCGTCAGGAGTTCGTCGATGTCCAAGGACAATTTGCTCGATTCACTCAAGGAAGCCGCCGAACAGCGCGCGATCGGCGCGGATCAGCTGCGTGCAATGCTCGACGACGAAGTGCGCGCGCTGTCGTCCGGTGCGCGCGTGCACGACTACATCCACGTGTTCGCGATCCGGAATCTGCGCGAGCGGATGCGCCGGAAGGACGACTTCGACCGCGATACCCGGGCCGACGCGGCACCTGCGGACGACGATCCGCGTCCGAGCCATCGGTTGTAGCGGAGGGGAGCCGGGCGCCGAGACCGGCGCGCCGCCCGTCCATCGAATCCGGCCATCCTGACGATTCGCCGACAGGCGTCGACGCGTTTCGTCATACGTTTCATTGAATTGTCACAACGACCTCAAGTAAGCGGTGCGATTTGCCGTTTACCCGGTGAATTCGTCCACCGGGCGTTCCCGCTCCCTTACCGAGTCGTTGCCATGTTCTCGTCCATTCGCGCCCGCATCCTCGCCGCGTGCGTCGCCATCGTCGTATTCGCGCTGGTCGCGTCGACCCTGATCAACTATTTCATCGCACGCTCGTACAACGACGACGCGATCGACCGCAACCTGACCTCGGTCGCCAGCGGCCACGTGGTCGGGATCGCCGACTGGGTCGCCACCCGCAGCCGGATGATCGCGTCGCTGCAGGACGCCGCGCTGACGCCCGATCCGCTGCCCGTGTTCAAGCAGATGGCCGCGGCCGGCGGCTTCACGAACGTCTATGCGGGCTACGCCGACAAGGCGTTCCACTTCTCCGACCCGACCGGCATCCCGCCCGATTACGACCCGACCGGCCGCCCGTGGTACAAGCAGGCCGCGCAGGCCGGCAAGCCGGTCGTCACGCCGCCGTACGTCGATGCCGGCACGGGCAACCTCGTCGTCACGTTCGCGGTGCCGATCCTGCGCGACGGCGCGCTGAAGGGGGTGGTCGCCGCGGACCTGTCGATGGACAGCGTGATCGCCAACGTGAAGTCGATCCGCCCGACGCCGACGAGCTTCGGGATGCTGGTCGACAGCAGTGGCCACGTCGTCGCGCACCCGGACGCCAAGCTCACGCTGAAGCCGGTCGCCGACGTCTCGCCCGAACTCGGCTCGCTGGGCGTGGCCTCGATCGCGGCGGCGAATGCGCCGGTCGAGGTCGGCGTCGGCGGCGACGCGAAGCTGGTGCGCGCGAAACCCGTGCCGGGTACCGACTGGTACGCGCTGGTGCTGCTCGACAAGACCGAAGCGACGGCCGGGATGCGTTCGCTGCTGACCGCATCGCTGATCACGCTCATCGTGATCGTCGGCGTGGCGTCGCTGATCATCGGCGCGATCACCGCGACCGCGTTCCGCCGCCTGTCGCAGGTGCGCCAGGCGATGGCCGCGATCGGCTCGGGTGCCGGCGACCTGACGCGGCGCCTGCCGGCCGACGGCCGCGACGAAGTCGCCGACATCGCGCGCTCGTTCAACAGTTTCATCGACAAGCTGAACGACGTGATGCGCCAGATCCGCGACGCCAGCGAATCGGTGCGCACGGCCGCGAACGAGATCGCGGCGGGCAACCAGGACCTGTCGTCGCGAACCGAGTCGGCGGCGGCGAGCCTCGAGGAAACGGCCGCGTCGATGGAAGAGATCACCGCGACCGTCGGTCAGTCGGCGGCGGCCGCCGGCCAGGCCGACGAACGTGCGGCGGCCGCGTCGCGGATCGCGTCGCACGGCGGCGTGGTCGTGTCGGACGTGGTCGCGACGATGGGGAAGATCGAGGAAGCGTCGGGCCGGATCGGCGACATCATCGGCGTGATCGACGGGATCGCGTTCCAGACCAACATCCTCGCGCTGAACGCGGCCGTGGAAGCCGCCCGCGCGGGCGAACAGGGCCGCGGCTTCGCGGTCGTCGCGCAGGAAGTGCGCAGCCTCGCGCAGCGCAGCGCGCAGGCCGCACGCGAAGTGAAGGTGCTGGTCGAATCGACGGTCGCGAGCGTGTCGGCCGGGTCCGGGCAGGTGCGCCAGGCCGGCGACACCATGCGCGAGATCGTGTCCAACGTGTCCAACGTGACGACCATCATCTCCGAGATCACGCACGCGGCGAACGAGCAGACGCGCGGCATCCAGGAAGTAAACCGCGCGGTCAGCCAGCTCGACGAAATGGTGCAGCAGAATGCAGCGCTCGTCGAACAGTCGACTGCGGCGGCCACCGCGCTGCAGTCGCAGGCGAACGCGCTGGCGACGACGGTCGGGCAGTTCAAGGTCGCCTGACGCAACTGGCGGCCGACGGCCCGCGGCATGCGGGCCGCGCCGCTCACGAATCGTCCTGGTCGCGCATCAGCGCGAGCCGGTTGTAGAGCGTCTTCAGGCTGATGCCGAGCGCCTTAGCCGCGCGCGGCTTGTTACCGTCGAAGTGACGCAGCGTCTCCGCGATGAAGCGTTGCTGCGCATGGTGCAGCGTCGCACCGACCGGCAGCGCCATCGCGCCTTCCGACGTGCTCTCGGCTGCCGGCAGCGCCTGCTTCGGCAGCGCGACGTCGATGCCTTCGTCCGCCAGGATGTACGCGCGCTCGATCGTGTTGTGCAGTTCGCGCACGTTGCCGGGCCACGAATACGTGCGCAATGCGGCGATCGCCGCGTCGGTCAGCCGCTTGTGCGCGCGATGTCGCGCATTCAGCGTGTCGACGAATTCCTGCGCGATCGTCTCGACGTCGCCGTCGCGCTGGCGCAGCGGCGGCACGTAGATCGCGAACGCGGCGAGCCGGTAGAACAGGTCCTCGCGCAGCCGGCCGTCGCGCACCGCCTCGGCGGGATTGTGGCGAGTGGCCGAGACGAACCGCACGTCGATCGGAATCGGCTCGGTGCCGCCCACGCGCACGATCGTGTTCGACTCGATCGCCCGCAGCAGCTTCACCTGCAGCGCCGCCGGCATTTCCGCGATTTCGTCGAGCAGCAGCGTGCCGCCGCGCGCGGCTTCGAAGAAACCTTCACGCTGCGTGATCGCGCCGGTAAAGCTGCCTTTTTCGTGCCCGAACAGTTGCGCCTCGGCAAGCTCGGCCGGAATCGCGCCGCAGTTCATCGGCACGAACGGGCCGTCACGCCGCGCGCTCAGATCATGCAGCCGACGCGCGACGATATCCTTGCCGACCCCGCTTTCGCCGGCAATCATCACGCTCGCGCGGGTCGGCGCGATTTTCTCGATACGGCCGAGCAGCGTGCGCATCGCGGCGGACCGGCCGGACAGCCGGCGACCGTCTGCACGCTGCTTCGTCCGGTTGGCGGATTCACCCATAGGCGTTCGCGGGCCGTTTTGAAAAACGGCATCACACGTTCCGTTGATTGCAATATTTATCATCGACAGCGAAACGACCGCGAAGGTGCCGCCGAATAGAAATTTCCAATGTGCGCAGCGTGAACGAAAGAAACGGGCGATCACTTTTTTGCAGGCCGTGCCGTGACGCCACGTCCGCGTCGGAACCGGCGCTTTTTTACAGAAACCCGATGAAAAAAGCGGCCGGCCACACATTACGGCGGCGTGCGACGGCGCGGGGACGCGAGGGAGACGATCCACCACGCAGCCAGTGCGGGCGCAGCGCCCAGCGGCCATTGCCGCGACCGTGAGGTGCGAGCGCCATCAGGTACGTTGTTTGCTGGCGTTTTCACGCTCGCCCGGCGCGTTCGACGGCACGCCGCATGGCCGACAGGGGGCATGCCTCCGCACGACGACAGCCGGCGCGATGCAAGGATGCAATGACGACTCTGACCCGTGAGGTGTTCCGGCAAGGTGCATGGGTCGTACTGGCCGTCGGGCTCGCGACCGCGCTGCAGGCGTGGGCGATTCGGGCTGTCGGCGAGCACGCGCCCTTTGCGCCGCTGCCTTTTTACGCAGGTGTGGCGGCCGCCGCATGGCTGACGTCGTTCGGCGGCGGCCTCGCCGCGACCGCCGCCAGTGTCGGCGTGATCGGCGCATTGTGGTGGCGCGACGCGCCGCTGGCGACGCTGTTGGCGCAAGCCGGCGCGTTCGTCGCGATCGGCTTCGTCGAATGCGTGCTGGTGGCGACCGTGAAGCCGCTGCTCGCGAATGATCGATTGCGGGACATCGGCGACGACGATAGCGATCCGTACCCGCCGCACCGCGAGCCGTCGTCCGTCGCGAGCCTATCCGACGACGGGCTGCTGCGCCGGGTGGTCGATGCGTCGCCCGATGCAATCGTCGGGACCGATGCCGCGCGCCGGATCACCAGCTGGAATCCGGCCGCCGCCAGCATCTTCGGCATCGATACGGCCCAGGCGAACGGCCGCGATATCGTCACGATGATCGCGCGCGCTGGTTGCGCCGGCACGCGGTGCCCGCGTCGTTCGCGGACCTGCGCGCGCCGGTCGGGCCGCTCGACGTGCTGTGCGTGCGCCCCGACGGCGGCCGTTTTCGCGCTACGTTCGCCGCGTCGCCGATCATCGACGGGCAGGGCCACTGCGCGGGCCTGTCGCTGACGCTGCGCGAAGCGGGCGAACGCCGCCGCAACGAACGCCACCACCTTCGCTCGCTGCGCGGCGCCCGCGACGCGCGCGTGCAGGCCGACGCGTCGAACCGGCTGAAGGACGAGCTGCTGGCGACGGTGTCGCACGAGCTGCGCACGCCGCTGAACGTGATCTACGGCTGGGTCGAGGTACTGCGCAACGCCGACGGGCAGGGCTTCGCGCAGCAGGCGGTCGACGCGATCGATCGCAGCGCGCGGTCGCTGTCGCACATGGTCGCCGACCTGCTCGACGCCTCGTCCCTCGCGACCGGCCGGCTGCGTCTCGAACGCGTGCCGGTCGACCTCGTGCGGATCGTGCGCGACGCCGCACGTGAACTCGACGCGACCGCCCAGGCGAACGGGCTCGTGCTGTCGACGGAATACGCGATGCCGGCCTGCGTGATTCCGGCGGACGGCGAACGCCTGCGCCAGCTCCTGTCGAACCTGCTGTCGAACGCGATCAAGTTCACGCCGCCGGGCGGCCGCATCAACGTGTCGCTGACGCGCGCCGGCGAGCGCGTGCGGCTGTCCGTCTCCGACACCGGGCAAGGTATCGCGCCGGAATACCTGCCGCACCTGTTCGACACGTTCAGCCGGCCGGAAGGCGCGTTCACGTCGCCGAAGCGGGGCCTCGGGCTCGGCCTGTCGATCGTGCGCAACATCGCGCAGCTGCACGGCGGCGAGGTAATTGCGACGAGTGCGGGCGCCGGGCGCGGCATGACCGTCACGGTGACGCTGCCGGCCGGCTGGGACGCCGACGATCCGACGGAGCAGCCGTCGCGGACGAAGGGCGCGTCCGACACGGTCGCGCTCGACGGCCAGCGCGTGCTGGTGGTCGACGACGACGCAACGTCCCGGACCAGCCTTGCGGCAGCGCTCGAAACGATGGGCGCACAGGTATCGACCGCGCGGTCGGGGCACGATGCGCTCGAAGCGGTGGAGCGGCAGCCGCCGAGCGTCGTGCTGTCGGATCTCGCGATGCCGGACGGCGACGGTTACTGGCTGCTGGACCGGATCCGGCGCTTGCCGAACGGCGGCGGACATCTGCCGGTCGTCGCGGTGACCGCGCACGCCGGCAAGGCCGACCGGCGCCGGGTGATGGCCGCGGGGTTCGATGCGTATCTGTGCAAGCCGGTCGACATGCCGACGCTCGCGAGCGTGATCGTCGACGTCGTACCGGATGACGCGGGCGACACGGGAGACACTGGAGACGGGAAGCCGCGCCAGCGGTAGCCTGCCGTATCCATACGGCGCGGCGGCGGGTGGATCGCATACGAAAAAGGAGGCACGATGGACGCAACGGAAAACACGCGGCACGACCGCACCGGCGGCAAGCCGGCGCGCACGCGACGCAGGACGCCGGCCGTGCCGATCGCGAGCATACTGATGCTGTCGTGTGCATGGATCGCGACACCCCGCTACGCATCGGCCGAGGAGGGCACGCGTGCGAAGCTCGCGAGCCAGGCGTCGGCTGTCGGGGGCCAGATCCGCGATGCGACGCTCGCGTCCCGTGTCAGGGCCGCGCTCGTCGCCGAACGCGGTCTGGCCTCCGGCGACATCGACGTGCAGGTGCGTGACCGCGTGGCCGAGCTCACGGGCAACGTGCCCGACGAGCGGCAACGCGCGACCGCGATCCGCGTCGCGCACGACGTCAGCGGCGTGAGCGGCGTGCGCGACAAGCTGCAGATCCGCCGGAAGTAACGTGATGCGCGGGCCAGCGCCGGGCCGATTGGGCGTCGCGCGCCCGCGACCCTGCGCGTCACCGGGCAGGAGGTTCGACATGGACACCATCATCGCGGGCCGTTTCTCTCGGCTCGAGCAGGCGGAACGCTGCGCGGAACAATTGCGCGGCCACGCCATGCACCGGGACGACGTGAAGGTCTTCTTTCTCAATCCGCCTGGACAGCACGCGCTGTTCTGGCTTGGCGGCGACGTCTATGCGGACTCCGCCGCGCGGCCGGGCGGCCTCGGTGCACTGGAGGGCGTGGCCATCGGCGCGATCGTCGGGCTCGCCGGGGCCGCGCTGCTGTATCTGGGCGGGCTGCATTCCCCGCTCGCGTGGATCGGCGTGCCGCTCGTGGGCGGCTATGTCGGCGCGTTGTGCGGCGCGCTCAGCCGAATGCGCGGCGATGCGCCGGAGGGGCACGGCGCGCTGAAACAATGCGAAAACGGGGTGGTGCTGGCCGCGCACGTGACGCGGCGCACGATCACGTTCGCGGAGCGGACGATGCTCGCCGCCGGCGCGCTGTCGGTGGAGCGCACCGAGGGCGCGTGGCACAACGGCGCGTGGACCGATTTCTTCTCGTCGGCCCATCGTCCCGCGTGACGGCAAGCCGCACCGAGGACCCGCTCCGTCGCACGACACGGAGGCCCGGATGAGCACAAACCGAACAATCCGGAGGATGAAGCGGGGCGGGCGTCGGCCAGTGGCGGTCGTCACGCTGACTGCCGCCGCCGGCGTCCTGACGTTCGCGTTCTCGCACGCGCAAGCGCCGCCCGCTTCGTCCGCGCAGGTCGCGCCGGGCGTCATCCGTCCCGGCCCCACCGCCGACGAGCCCGGCCTGACGCAGCGGCCGATCGGCATCGACGCCGAGTTCGTCGACAAGGCGGGCATGCTCGGCAAGGTGGAGCGACAGGCCAGCCAACTCGCGCTCGACCGTTCGTCGAACGCGGACGTGAAGGCCTTCGCGCGCCGAATGCTCGACGATCACGCGCGTATCGCGGACGAATTG
>NZ_BCPP01000090.1:0-12283 GCF_016586125.1 Burkholderia sp. E168m23 | reverse complement strand
TCGATCCGTAATAACTTCGTATAGCATACATTATACGAAGTTATACGAGTGAAGCTGCCCAGATGGGCGACGCGCGCGAAGGTGCGCATTGCTTGCAGATGGTCCATGCGGGGGCGGGAGCGTGGCGATTGGAACAGGCTCCATTGTTAATCATCGTCGAATGAATTGGTTGGGGGTTTCGCGTTTATCGTGCGCCGCGATGCGTTCAGAATCCGGTTGATTCAGTCAACACCGCAAGGACACGGATATGGACAAGCATCGACTGGGCCGCACGGGCCCGCAGGTTTCGGCGATCGGGCTCGGCTGCATGGGGATGTCGGACTTTTACGGGCCGGCGGATCGCGACGAAAGCATCGCGACGCTGCACGCGGCGCTCGACCACGGCATCACGCTGCTCGATACGGGCGACTTCTACGGGATGGGCGACAACGAGATGCTGATCCGCGACGCGCTGCGCGGCCGCACGCGCGACCAGGTGCTGATCAGCGTGAAGTTCGGCGCGCTGCGCGATCCGGCCGGCGGGTTCGCCGGCTACGACGCGCGGCCCGCGGCGATCCGGAACTTCGTCGCGTATTCGCTGAAGCGGCTCGGCACCGACTACCTCGACATCTACCGGCCGGCACGCGTCGATCCGGCCGTGCCGATCGAGGAAACGGTCGGCGCGATCGCCGATCTCGTGAAGGCCGGGTACGTGCGTCATATCGGGCTGTCGGAAGTCGGTGCGGACACGATCCGCCGCGCGGCCGCCGTCGCGCCGATCGTCGATCTGCAGATCGAATACTCGCTGCTGTCGCGCGGGATCGAGGCGGACATCCTGCCCGCGTGCCGCGAACTCGGGATCGGTGTGACGGCGTACGGCGTGCTGTCGCGCGGGTTGCTCGGCGGCGGCTGGAGCGCGGCGCGGCAGGGCGAGCGCGATTTCCGCGCGGCCAGCCCGCGTTTCCAGGGCGAGAACCTCGCGCACAACCTCGCGCTGGTCGATGCGCTGCGCGCGATCGCGGACGAGAAGCGCAGCAATCCGGCGCAGGTCGCGATCGCGTGGGTGCTGTCGCGCGGCGCCGACATCGTGCCGCTGGTCGGCGCGCGCAAGCGCACCCAACTGCAGGACGGTTTGCTGGCAACTAAATTGCAACTAACGGTCGATGACCTCGAACGCATCGAAGCGGCGGTTCCCGCCGGGGCGGCGGCCGGCGAGCGTTATCCGGCCGCGCAGATGGCGCACCTCGACAGCGAGCAGGGCCGGGGGTGATCCACGGGGCCGGATCGCCGGGGCCTGACAGCCCCGGCCAACCGGCCCGAGCCAGCCTCAGGCAAAGCCAGATGGCGGGCGGCAGGGCGGGCAGGCATCATCGGCGCCGTACTCAACGACGGAATGCCTGCCATGCAGATTCATACGCTGACGATCGTCGTGCTGGTTTTCCTGTTGGCCGGCGCGGTGAAGGGGATGATCGGGCTCGGGCTGCCGACGATCGCGATGGGGCTGCTGACGCTCGCGATGCCGCCGTCGGCCGCGGCGAGCCTGCTGCTCGTGCCGTCGCTCGTCACCAACGTGTGGCAGTTGTGGCTCGGTCCGTCGTTCGGCGCGTTGCTGCGCCGGCTGTGGCCGCTGCTCGCCGGCCTGACGGTCGGCACGTTGACGGGCGGATTGCCGGCGCTCGCGGCCGGCAGCACGTGGACGCACGCGGCGCTCGGCGTCGTGCTGGTGCTTTACGGGCTGTGGGGGCTGGCGGCGGCGCGGCTGCCCGCGCCGGGGCGCCATGAAAAATGGTTGTCGGCCGGGGTCGGCTACCTGACGGGCGTCGTGACGGCCGCGACCGGCGTGTTCGTCGTACCGGCGGTGCCGTACCTGCAGGCGCTGCGTCTGTCGAAGGACGATCTGATCCAGGCGCTCGGGCTGTCGTTTACCGCGTCGACGATCGTGCTCGGCCTTCAGTTGCGTGTGACGGGCGTATTGCAGACCGTCGATCTCGGCGTGTCGGCGCTCGCGCTCGTGCCCGCGCTGGCGGGGATGGCCGGCGGCCAATATGCGCGGCGCGTGATGAGCGAGAAGCTGTTCAAGCGTTGCTTCTTCATCGGGCTGATCGCGCTCGGCGCGTATATGGCGGGGTCGGGGTGGCGGTGAACGTGCCTCCGGCCGCTGAATGATCCCGAAGCCGGTTTCGGCAACCGGCTTCGGGAACGGTCACGGCATGACGTTCGCGCCGTTCACGCCGGATCGGCGTACTTCAGCGTCCACCCGACCGTGCGGGTCGCGCCCGCGCCGAGTGCGAACGGTTTCGTCGTGCACGCGAAGTTCGAATGCAACTGTCCGATCGGCGTCGTCGACAGCGGATTCGTCGCGCCGTTCGCCGTGTCGAAGGCGGACAGCGCGCAGTTGTCGAACCCGGACGTCGCATAGCCGGTCGCGGCGCTGTTCGCGTACGTCACCGATACGCCGTCGCCGTTGGCCTGCGTCGACGCGAAATCCGCGAACGACGTGAAGTCCGTCTCGATCGCGAGGTTGCCGGCGAGCGTGCCCGAACTCAGCGTATCGCTGCGCGACACCGTGCCGTGCGCGAAGGTCAGCACCGTGTGCACCTGCAGGTCGAGATCCGTCGTGTACGCGGCGTTCTTCGACGCGAGGCGGAACTTCGTCGTATCGAACGACACGATCACCTGGCCGTTGCTCTGCTGCACGTTCAGGTTCTTGTAGTACGTGACCGGAATGTAGGTTTTCGCGTTGTACGTCACCTGCGGCACCAGCAGCGCATAGCCGAGGTCGGTCGTGCCGTAGATCAGCTTGTCGGAGAACGGCACCGGGTAATACGGCGTGTACGAGTCGTAGTCGGGCGCCTGGCTGAGGTTCAGGTTGATCACGCGCCGGCCGTCGCGCACGGTGAGCAGCGCGGCGCTGTACGGATGCGCGGCGTCGCCCGGCTGGTTGTACCAGGTGAGCGTGTAGCGCGGCAGCGCGTCGAGCCACGCGCGGTAGTCCGCATCGGCCATCGGCGCCTGGCCGCCGAAGCCGAGCTTGTTCCACCATGCGTTCACGTACAGGTACTGGTGCAGCAGGCTGAAGTTCTCGCCCATCACGCGCGGCTTGCCGCGATAGGTGTCGGTGCCGCGGCCCTTGACCCACATGTTCACCGACGGCGTCGGCAGCGACGGGTCGTACCAGTACGTGTCGAAGCGCCGCGCGGCCTGGTAGATGAATGCATACGCAACCTGTTTCTCGCGATCGGTCAGCACGCCGGCATTGGCCGCGGCCGTCAGCACCTCCATGAACGCGGAATCGCCGTACGGGCCGATCGAGCGGCCGTAGTTGAAGCCCTGGCCGTTGGCGTTCAGCTGCGGCAGGATCAGGTCGACCGACTTGCGCAGATAGCCCTTCAGCTCCGGCGTGAGGTTTGCTTCGTTGCCCATCTCGAACGTGCGCTCGACCACTTCGCCGATCAGCAGCGTGCTGTAGCGGTCGAAGCGCGCCTGGTCGTAATAGGTCGTGTGCGTGTTCGATGCTTCGTCGGAGAACCCGCCCGACGAGTCGTTGCGGATGTGGTTCGTCAGCGTGTACAGCAGCGCGTCGCGCGCGCTCATCGCGGCGACCGCCGGATCGGTCTTCGATGCGAACGACGGGCTGCTCCAGCCGAGCTTCTGGCGCAGCCCGGCAATGCCGTAGGACACCGCGTAGTAGTTCTGAGCGGTGTTGAGCGACGCGATGTCGATCGGCGTGCCGGCCGCCGGGCATGTACTGGTCTTGCCGCTCGCATCCGGGCCGAACATGTCGCAGAAGGTGAGCCGCTGCTGCAGCGTCGCGAGCATCGCGTCGCTGAAGACTTCGTTGAGCATCCCGTGCGCCTTCAGGTTGTTCAGCGCGACGAGGTAGTAGTACTCGCCCCACGACGTGTTCGCATACGTGTAGTTGCTGCCCGACTGCGCCATCATCGCGGTCGTGATCGTCTGGTACGTCGCGAGGTAGCTCGCGTATTGCGGGTCGTTCTTCGACTTCATGTCGATCAGGATGTACGACAGGCCGAGCGCGAGCTTGCCGGGCAGGAATTTGTCGCCGGTGTTCGTGTCGAGCACGTGGACGGGCGTGCCGTCGCCGAGATCCATCACGACCTGCGTGAAATCGGGCGATTTCCGGATCAGGTCGAACAGCGCGCGCATCTGGCCCATCATCGTGACCGGGATGTTCGTGCCGGCCGGCACGCTGGTGTCGGGCGCGCCATAGACGAGCGCCTGCAACGAGTTCGACGCGAGCGTGGGCGTGGTGGGCGTGGTCGACGAGGGGGGCGATGGCGGCGTGTCGGTCACGTCGTTGCCGCCGCACGCGCTGACGAACACGACGGAAAGGGCGCTGAGCGCGGCGCCGAGCGCGAATCTGCTGCGCGGATGCATGGTGTCTCCAGTTTTGAATAGTGGTGAAGCACGGGCATGTGTGGCCGATGCCGTGCTCGATGCCCGTACCCGGCTGCCGCCCTTGCAAACCCTGATCCCTGAAGGCGGACGGCCTGAATCGCAAATCGAGCAGGCAAGCGTTCCCCCTGCGCGGGCCATGACCGGCGTCGCGCTCGAGCATTGGAAAACGTTTTCCAAATTTAGGCATCCATCCGCGTGATGTCAATGAACTTTCACATCGGATGCGCCGGTAGAAACCCGAATGGCGGGCAGCGGATAGTGCGGGAGGGGAAATCGGTCTTATGCGAAAATCGCCAGGATTTTCGTTGCTGATCGAATGGTCATCGGGTGAGAGAAATCGCGCTTTGAAGCGGCGGCCGGAGCGTGACCTGGAAACCGATTCTCGATACGTAATGAGAGAAAACGTTATCCATAAGAATCGAAGTGCATTCAGGCATTCCTGACCACCGGCCGCCGCGCGCGACGCCGCGCCGTTTCGACGACGTTCAAAGCTGCTTCTCGATCGCCGCCTTGTCGATCACCGACCACACCTGGCGGATCTTGCCTTCGTGAAATTCGTAGAACACGTTCTCGGCGAACGTGACCTTGCGGCCGTCGACGGCGAGCCCCATGAACGTCCCCTTCGGCGAACACGCGAAGCGAAGGCGACACGCGACACGCGGCGGCTCGCACACGAGCAGCCGGATGTCGAAGCGCAGATCGGGAATGTCGCGGAAGTCCTGTTCCAGCATCGCGCGGTAACCGGCGAGGCCGAGCGGCCGGTCGTTGTGGATCACGTCGTCGGACACGTACTCGCCGAGCGCCGTCCAGTCCTGCCGGTTCAGGCAGTCGATATACGCGCGATAGCGGGTGGCGAGATCGGTATCGGTCATGGTCATGCCTCCGTATGTCGATGGGGCGACGCGAATGCGGCGCGCGTCAGCGCGGCGGTGCGCCGCCGGACAGGAACGCGACGAACTCGCGCGTGTACTTCGGCAGCGCGTCGAACGACCGCGCGCAGAGCGTCAGTTTCCGATGGCTCCACGGATCGGACAGCTCGACGAGCCGCACGTCCATCGTGAGCATCGCGCGCTCGGCCGCATGCCGCGACACGATGCCGATGCCCACGCCGCTCGCGATCACGCGGCAGATCGCGTCGAAGCTCTTCAACTGCACGCGATAACGAATCCGCTTGCCGATCGCACGCGCCTGATCGGCGAGATGCACCTGCAGCGCGCTGCCGTCGGTGAGGCCGATGAAGTCTTCGTCGGCGATGTCGTCGAACGCGACCTTGTCGTGCGACGCGAGCGGATGCGCAGCCGGCACGACGACGATCAGCCAGTCTTCGCGGAACGGCTGCTGTTCGAGCCCGCCGAGCCCGACCGAATCGGCGACGATGCCGACCTCGGCCGTCTTGTTGCGGATCGCATGCACGATCTCCTGGCTCGAGCGTTCCTCGACGCTGATCGACAGCTTCGGATGGCTCGGCAGGTAATCGGCCAGGGCGTCGGGCAGGTATTCGCTGAGCGACGCGGTGTTGCACAGCAGCCGGATATGGCCGCGCAGCCCCTGGCCGTATTGCTGCAGTTCGCCACGCATGTGATCGATCTGCTGCAGCACGGTGCGCGCGTGGTGTTCGAGCGCGCGGCCCGCATCGGTGGCCTGCGCGCCAGACTTGGTCCGGTGCAGCAGCGGCACGCCGAGTTCGTCCTCCATCCCGCGAATGCGTTCGCTCGCGGCCTGCAGCGTGATGTGCGTGCGTTCGGCGCCGCCCGTGATCGTGCCGGCTTCGCAGATGTTCAGGAAGAGCCGCAGGTCGGTCAGGTCGAAGCGCATGATGGGCGGAGCGATGGGTGGGGATGGCCGATAAGTTAGCAGGAACCGCCGCGCCGGTCTCAGGGGCAGCTTGAGGCCTGGTTCGTCGCTTCCGCATTTTCGGGGTGCGATCGGCGGCCGATGATGGGCGCACATCAACCGGGGAGCCTGTCATGCGGATCGATTCGTCATGGGGCGTGTCGTTCAAGATCGCGTTGCATCTGCTGTTCCTGTGCATTGGCATCGCGTGGGCCGCAGCCGAAATCGTCGCATGGTTGCGGTGAATGTCGCGGATCGCGCCTATTGAAATCAGCGGGCCATAGTTTTTGACGACGAAAATTCTTCCGTTCTTCAGCGAAAAGACCATCAAGTTTTTCCGGGTCGGACCGTATTACCGGTAGCGAATGCCGGCCGGCATCCGGTCCGTGATCGTTTGTCATCATTGTTTGCATCCGGTTACACGTCGGCCGTTCCGTTTTTGAGATGCTTGAAAGATTGTCAAACCGGAGTCGGATCGTCCATGAAAACGCGCGAGATTCACCCTAAGGCGGCGTGGCTGTCGGGCCTGGCCGCCGTGCTCGTCATGGCCGGTTGTGCAAGTACGCAGTCCGTTCCGCCGAGCGACACGCTGGCGGGAAAACCCGCTGATACGAGCCCGCCTGCCGCGCAGTTGGCCGCGCCGATGCCGGCCGCACCGATTCTCGTCGCGCAAAAGTACGTCGTGAAACGCGGTGACACGCTGACTGGCATCGCCTCCGCGAACGATTGCAGCGTGGCCGACTTGCGCACCTGGAACAAGCTGGCCGCGAACGGCAGGCTGCGCATGGGGCAGGTACTGCGCATCGTCAAGCAGCAGCCGCTGCCGCCCGCGGGCGCGGCCGGCACGCAGATTGTCGCGAGTAATGGCGCGGCGAGTAGTCAGGGCAACTCGCAGACCACCGCGCAGGCCACTTCGCAGGCCGGCGCATCGACCGCGAGCGATCGCCAGGTCGTCAAGGAAACGAAGCGCCATGCGGGCGGCGTCGCGCTCAAGTGGCCGGCAACCGGCAAGATCGTCGACGGGTTCAAGCCCGGACAGAACCGCGGCATCCAGATCGCCGGCCGGCCGGGCGACCCGGTGCGCGCCGCGGCCGACGGCCGCGTGATGTACGCAGGCACCGGCCTGAACGATTACGGCAGCCTGATCATCGTCCAGCACAACGCGGACTTCCTGACCGCCTATGCGCACAACCGCAAGCTGCTCGTGAAGACGGGCGACATCGTGCATCAGGGCGATGCGATCGCCGAGATGGGCGACCTCGACAACTCGCGCGTCGCGCTGCTGTTCGAGGTGCGACGCGACGGCAAGCCGGTGAATCCGATGCCGTACCTGCCTTCGTCGCAAGGGTGAAGCGCGGCCGTTTCGCTGGAACGCGACGGCGGTCACTGCTACGCTAAGGTTTGTTCATGCGAATCCCGCTATCGCGGGGCCGACGGGCGTCTTTCGGGGAAGCGCGGCGAATGCCGTCGCGGGCCGGCCGTCGGCGTGAACGGTCGCGCGTCGCCGATGCGCGGCCGCGTTGCTTCGCGCCACCGTTTCCGACAGAACAGATCTCATCCATGGAACATTCTCCGACTCGCCGCTCGCTGTTGCTTGCCGCCGTGGCTGCGCCGTTCGTTGCCGCGTGCACGTCCGCGCCGGTCGCCGACCAGGGGCGCGCCCATACTGCCCAGGCCGAACTCGCCGCACTCGAAAAAGCCTCGAACGGGCGGCTCGGCGTCGCCGCGCTCGATACGTCGAACGGCGTGCGCATCGCGCACCATGCGCGCGAACGCTTCCCGCTGTGCGGCACGTATGCGGTCATGGCCGCCGCCGCGATGCTCGCGCGCGGCTCGCTCGACGCGTCGCTGCTGCCGCGCCGTATCCTGTACCGCCGCTATGAAATCGTGTCGGGCTCGCCGATTACGGAAAGCCACGTCGACACCGGCATGACGATCGCGCAGCTGTGCGCGGCGATGCTGCAGTCGGGCGACAAGGGCGCGGGCAACCTGCTGATGGGCGTGCTCGGCGGTCCGCAGGCCGTCACGGCGTTCGCGCGCGAAAGCGGCGACACCACCTTCCGCCTCGATCACTGGGAACCCGAGCTGAACAAGGCCGCGCCCGGCGACGAGCGCGACACGTCGACGCCGGTCGCGATGGTCGACACGCTGCAGCGGCTGCTGCTCGGCGACACGCTGCGCGAACCGCAGCGCGCGCAACTGACGGAATGGATGGCGGGCGGCGCACGCGCGGCGACCGGCATCGCGGCGGGCGTGCCGCCCGGCTGGCGCGTCGCCGACAAGGCCGGCACCGGCGGCTACGGCACGACGACCGACATCGCGGTGCTGTGGCCGCCGTCGCGCGCGCCGATCGTGATGGCCGTGTCGTTCACGCAGCCGCAGGCCGATGCCGCGGCGCGCGCGGACGTCGTCGCGTCGGCGGCGCGCATCGCGGCGGGCGCGCTCACCGCGACGACCTGAATTTTCGGCGTCTCGCGCAAAGCCGGCGTTTGGCTTATCGTGTCGGTCAGCGCGCGCCGACGCCGGCGCGCGGTCCTTCCGCGCCGTTTTCCGTTTCCCGTTCGCCATGCGCCGACTTCCGCCCCTGCACGCGCTGCAGATCTTCTCGACGGTGGCTCGCCACCGCAGCTTCACGCGCGCGGCCGAGCAGCTGTGCCTCACGCAGGGCGCGGTGAGCCGGCAGATCCAGACGCTCGAGGCGCATTACGGGTTTCCGCTGTTCAAGCGGCATGCGAAGGGCCTCACGCTGACGGCGGAAGGCGAGCAACTGTTGCCGGTGGTCGACGAGAGCTTCGCGCGGATCGAGGACATCTCGATGAAGCTCACGCGGCAGCGCACCGATCTCGCGCTGAAGGTGCCGACCTGCGTGATGCGCTGGATGCTGCCGCGCATCATGCGCTTCCAGGGCGAACATCCCGATCTCCACGTGCAGATCACGACCGCGTGGCAGCACGTCGTCGATTTCTCGAGCGAACCGTTCGATGCGGCGATCGTCTACGGGACGTCGCCGGGCCCCGGCGTCGTCGCGCTGCCGCTGTTCGACGAACGGCTGACACCCGTGTGCGCACCCGAGTTGCGGCAGGCGTCGCCGCTCGGCGCGGTCGGCGATCTCGCGCGCCATACGTTGCTGCATCCGACGCGCGACCACCGCGACTGGCGTGCATGGCTCGACCATGCGGGCGAGCGCGGCGTCGATCCCGCGCGCGGACCGACGTTCGACACGCTCGATCTCGCGACGAACGCGGCGATGCAGGGCTTCGGCGTCGCGATCGGCGACGTGACGCTCGTCGACGACGACGTCAGCGCGCGCCGACTCGAACGGCCGTTCGACATCGTGCTCGAAACCGGCGCACGCTACTTCTTCGTCTACCCCGAGAACCTCGGCAGCCAGCAGAAGATCCGCGCGTTCAGCGACTGGATCGCGCGCCATCGCGACTGACGCGCGGCGCCGCGGCGGGCTTTACTGGTAGGTCACGACGGCGATCATCGGTGCATGGTCGTTGCCCGGACGGTCAGGTAAAACGATTGCGCGCGAGGCCTGCGTGAAGAGCGCCGTCTTCAGCGAACGCTGCGTCGCCGCGTCGACGAACGCGATCTGGCCGGCGGCCGGGCGCGGGCAGTCGGGGCGCACGTGTGCCTGCGCCGCATTGGCGTCGAGCGCGAACGAGCAGGGTGGCTCGACGATCATGCCGGAGAAGTAAATGATGCCGGACGCGCCGGCGGCAAACGACGAGGACGAGGCCAGAAGCGAGGCAGCCAGGGCGAACGAGGCGAACACACGATGCTTCATGACAGGCTCCAGAGAGGAAGCGCGTCGCAGCGGGGCCGCTCGGGTGGCAGTCCGTCAACGCTACGATGCTATCTGCGTAAACGGCAAAACCATCGGACCTCTTGAATCAAAAAACGAAAATATCGGTAATAAGCAAATGACCGCGTGGTGCTTCAACCAATGTAGGCCGGATCTGCGCATCCGCAAGTCGGGGAAACGCCGGGTGGCATAAGATCGCATGACGAACGATCGCCGTAATCGTTGTGCCGGCAACGGTTTGCATCGTCCGGAAAACAAAACGGCCGCTCGTGAGTGAGCGGCCGTTTTGCCGTGAAGCGGGGCGTGCGGGGTTCAGCCCGCGCGCTTGCGGATCGCACCCACGACGACGAGCAGCACGATCGCACCGATGATCGACGCGATCCAGCCGGCGCCCTGGCCCGGCGCATACCAGCCGGCGGCGCGGCCGACATAGCCGGCCACCAGCGAGCCGACGACGCCGAGCACGACGGTCATCAGGATGCCCATCTTGTCGTCGCCCGGCTTGAGTGCGCGGGCGAGGAGGCCGACGATGAGCCCGACCACCAGGGTTTCGATGAATTGCAGCATGAATGCCTCCCTATAGCTGTGCTGTTGACGAAAGGAAGTTGACCCGTGCGATGCACGAGGGTTCCATGCGGCGGCAAGCCGGCGCGTGGCGTGCGCAGTATCGCATGCGTTCGCGTCCGGCGGATGTCACTTGGCAGGCGCGTCGGCAACCGGGTCGAGGCGGCGATAGCCTTCGGTCGCGTTCAGCAGCGTACGCGTGTAGTCGCGTGCGACCTGCCCGGCCCGCACGTCCTCGATCCGCAACTGCTCGACGATCTCGCCGTGCTGCATCACCGCGACGCGCTGGCACAGGAAGCCGATCACCGCGAGGTTGTGGCTGACGAGGATCATCGTCAGGTTGCGTTCGCGATGCAGGCGGCGCAGCAGGTTCAGGATCTCGGCCTGCACCGATACGTCGAGCGCGGACGTCGGCTCGTCGAGCAGCAGCACGCGCGGCTCGACGATCAGCGCGCGCGCGATCGCCACGCGCTGCCGCTGGCCGCCCGACAACTGGTGCGGGTAGCGGAAGCGGAACGCGGGGCCGAGGCCGACCTCGGCGAGCGCGCGGGCGATCCGCGCATCGGCGTCGCCGATCGCATGGATCGACAGCGGCTCGCGCAGCGTCTGGTCGACCGTGAAGCGCGGATGCAGCGACGCGTACGGGTCCTGGAACACCATCTGCACGTGACGGCGGAACGCGCGATCGGGCGTGCCGCCGACCGGACGGCCATCGATCGACAGGCTGCCGGACGCGAGCGGCACGAGGCCCGTCAGCGCACGCAGCAGCGTCGACTTGCCGGAGCCCGATTCGCCGACCAGCCCGAACACTTCGCCGTCGCGCACCGCGAAGCTCGCGTCGCGCACGGCGTCGACGTGACCCGTGCGGGTCGGGAAACGGATCGATACGTGATCGACGTCGATCATCGTGCGGCCTCCTGCGGGTCGTGTGAGCTCGGCGTGGGCACGGCGGCGTCGAGCCACGCCGGATCGCGCCGCAGCACCGGCAGTTCGTCGGGCGGGTTCGCGAGCGGCGGGTTCGCCGCGAGCAGCCCGCGCGTATAGGGATGCGTCGCATCGCGCAAGTCGCGCGCGGCGCAGGTCTCGACCACGCGGCCCGCATACATCACCGCGACGCGATCGCAGAACGACATCACGAGCGGCAGGTCGTGGCTGATGAACATCAGGCCCGTGTCGTGCCGCGCGATCATCGCGTCGAGCACCGCGAGCACCTGCATCGACACCGCGACGTCGAGCGCGGAGGTCGGCTCGTCGGCGATCAGGAGGCGCGGGCCGGTCGACACCATCATCGCGATCATCACGCGCTGGCCCATGCCGCCCGACAGCTCGTGCGGATACGCATCGGCGACGCGCGCCGGGTCGCGGATCTGCACGGCCGCGAGCGCCTCGACGATCCGCTCGCGCAGCGCGCGGCCGCGCAAACCCGGCTCGTGCCGCCGGAACGCTTCGCCCATCTGCTTCGCGACGGTCATCACCGGGTTCAGCGAATACTTCGGGTCCTGCAGGATCATCCCCATCTGGCTGCCGCACAGGCGCCGGCGTTCGCTCGCGGACATCGCGAGCAGATCCTGGCCCGCGAAGCGCATCGTACGCGCCGACCAGCGCGCGGCGTCGGGCAGCAGGCCGAGCAATGCGCGACCCGTCAGCGACTTGCCGGAGCCCGATTCGCCGACGATGCCG